>NZ_JBISHB010000023.1:0-151392 GCF_045064175.1 Pseudoalteromonas sp. Ld20 | reverse complement strand
GATGTAATTCGATATGAATGCTCACTTAGTGGCAGCTATAGTCAAATAACTGATGATACCAGTATGAAAGTTGTTGGGAATAATTTAATTATAATTTCCAATGGTCAGACTTTCACTTTTTCTTTAGATATTAAGAATGACATTTTAACTACAACGAGTGAGACTGATGGGCCAGAATCTTTAGAGCGACTAAACTCCATTCCTGATACATGTAATGGAAATGCTATGAAAATAGTATACATATCCTCTACAGATATATACGAAGGTCAAGACACCTCTTTTACAATTGACTTGAACTATAGGTTATTGGAGCCTTCAGCTACTATGAATGTGTTCTTTTCTGGAGAAAATGATGTATATTTTTCTCCTGATGAACCCTCAATAGACATCACACAAGCTGCTAATGGGAGTAGTTCAATTACTGTGAATCATGAGCCTATAGATTTAGAAGGTGCATCGCCATATTATTTAAATGTTTTAATGCAGCCATCTGACCCTGACTCAACGGCTATTTTTGACAGGAAATTATTAACAATACATTCTAATTGATCGTAATAAATATATAAAAACACGCCCTGAGGTCGGCAGTGAGCACTAAAGCTGACTGTTCAATATTTAAATAGGATCTCAGACAAATATATAAAGTAGACACCCAACCTAAAGTTTGTATTTTCTATATTTTCCACTAGCTTTTAATTAGTGAGAAAAATTAAAAGGACAGGCATATATTTTTGTTTGTCCAATTTTATTTCCTATCACGTTTACATATAAACTTTATTGGGTGTACCCTAAGTTTTTAAATCTAATTATAAGTAAACATGAAATTACGATTATTAATTTTAGCCTTATTATTCACTATCAGTGGTTGTAAAGCGCTAGGCCCACCTTTTCATAAAGCGGATAAACCACTAGATACTCGTTCGGCTGTATTTATATACAAGAGCCCTGAAGTAAAAAATGCCTTCCAAATTATCCTTAACAACGAGCATATCGCAACACTTGGACCATATGGTTACACTTGGCTATATCTTGAAGAAGGTAGCAACACCATTTCAATTTACGAAGGCTGGAACAGAAATAGTGAGAAGTATTCTTTAACTTTCAACACCCGCTCAAATGAAAAGTTTTACGCAAACATTTCATCAGGGTACAGTGAAACTGGAAGTAATCCTATGAATCAACTATTTTTCCAAAAAGTACCGTCAGATAGAGCACTAAAAGCTCTACCTCAGTACGTTTATCAAGAGAGTAAGCAAGTTAAATAAAACCGGCGTGATGAGATGAATAAAGATGACATATATGGCCACTCCGCCTGAGTCAAATTTTCAGGTGGTTTTTTATTCTTTTACAGTACATTTTTGTTATTACATGATGATCACCGCGTCAGCGAGTTTTTACTAATAAAGGTAATGGTCCTATGACATATATCCGGCGTCTAATGGCTATTTCGTTGCCGCGGCCTCATGAGATCCAAGAGGTCTTATTTGCCTTTGCACCCACGATGCCTCTAGGGCAGCTGTCATACTGAGGTTTCAAATAAGACAATAAATAATAAATAAAGATGACACCCATTCTAAAGGTTATATTTTCATCAGCTTTTAATTAGTATGAAAAAAACAGGGTAATGCATGGCAGTTGCAAGAAAACGTCAAATAAGTTTGGTTGATACAAAATACTATCATTGTATTTCTCGCTGTGTACGTCGAGCATTTTTATGCGGCAGGCTGTCTTATTGTTTAATACAGTCGATAAAGAGATGAACAAATAGACCTCTTGTGCGGACAAACGAAAGAGAATGCATTCACTTTATTCTGCGGCAGCTGTGTTGCCTTGTTCATCATCTAGAAAAGATGAGAAAGGCACTGCATTAATAAAGGGTAAACCCTTATTACCTTAAATAAACCACATACCTGCAATCCCTTCCAAAACGGCCATTAAAACAACACCAAGTTCTCTTTTTATAGTTACGTAAAATCGAAGTAACCGATTGAACCAGAATAAGAACTCAGCTATGGTTAAACCATCAATAAAAATAAATTAAAAACGGGTTATTCTAAAGCCTTGTTAGCTGTCTAGCATTTTTCATTAATTACGGAGAAATTAAATGGGATTAGGTGTTTGGTTTACATTTGTTGCCGCATGTGTTGTGTTTAGTCTTGCTCCTGGAGCAGGTACTGTTGCTTCAATTAATAATTCAATGATGGGAGGTATAAAAGCTGCTTTGAGAGGACTTATAGGGCTTCAATTGGCTCTGGCTCTTCATATATTGGTTGTCTCTTTTGGTTTAGGTGCACTGCTAGCATCATCAGCTGTTTTTTTCGAAATTGTTAAATATACTGGTGCCGCGTATTTGATATATCTTGGTTTCATAAAATGGCGAGAAAAAGGAACTCTAAATGTAGGTGAATCTTCTAATACTTCGGTTTATGGTCAACTTATTAAACAAGGCTTTGTGGTGAATTTAATGAACCCAAAATCAATCGTATTTTTAGCCGCATTCTTACCACAATTTGTTAATGTCAATAATTCACCCACAGAGCAATATATGATACTGGGTATAACGGTCATATTTATTGACAGTGTCGTTATGGTAGGTTACTCCTTGTTAGGTTTATTTGTGAAGCCGTACTTATCTAATCAAAGATTTATGTGTTTTGTGAATAAATTATTTGGCGCATTGTTTATTAGTATGGGAATAGTTCTAGCAAAGGCTGAGTAAAAACAGCTAATCGGTTGACGAAGGCCTCTAAACTCCAACCTTCCACACCACCCATCATGCGTTTTTATTAACAGGAAGTGCAATAGGCGGTTTTTAATTAGTATGAAAAAAAACAGGGTAATGCATGGCAGTTGCAAGAAAACGTAAATAAGTTTGGTTGATACAAAATACTATCACTGTATTTCTCGCTATGTACGCCGATCATTTCTATACGGCAATTAGAGTGGCTGTCTTATTTTTTGTTTTAGATGTCTGCTATGAGTAAGAGCGGGTAATTAAGTTTTTACCCTTACTGGGTTTATGACTTCAGTATTTATTTAAGGTGGGTGTCAATTTTTTTAACTTTGTAATTATAAACAACTAACTAGTGATTATAGGGAATATTTATGGGATATGGAGTGGTTCCTTTTAGAATGGATCTTGACCTTCTTTCAAGCATTCTAGGACCTAAAAATGCAAAAAAGGTTCATATGAAGTAATGTTTGGAATACTTAAGTCATCATTGGCTGGTCTAGATGACCAATTTGAAATAGAAGATGGCTGGCTTCCCGCAACGGATATATTGAGCTTATTTCTTAATGGAGGTACACCCCAAATAGCCGGGAATTGTACTAAGCACTGGTATGTGATTGAGCGTATTATTCAAGTATTTGGGGTGAAATTAAATAACAACAACTGGTATCCAAGTGACGCTGTCGACGTATTTTACGATTATGATGAATTCAAGATTTATAAGGTTGACCGGGAAGGGGAAATTAAAATAGGTTTACCCGATGACTTCCCTATCGTTTTCTCTCTAGAGCGAAAGGACTTCAGTAAGGCACTGAAAAATATTGGGAGTTGTGACATTTCCGTTGATCAAAAAATGCAGTTTGAAAGTTGGATTGCGGATTCGGACAAAGCCAATAATGATTTAATTTTATATTATTATTAGGGATGCTAGAGCGTGTGGACCTTTGTGGATTGAAATTTGTTCAATCTAGGGGCGATTTAATCGCGGCGCGAGGTTTGTAACCTAGCGGGCTAAGTAAAAACCGAGCAAAGTTTCCGCGTCCTGCTCTCGCCCCTTACCTACATCCGTGTCTGTCTCTTATACAGAAGTTTAAATTTTAATAGCGTTATGATCTAATGGTGTTTTTCTTTCCTAGTGAAAACACAATGTTTAATCCGAACCCTACAGAATGGGCACAAATGATTTTTGGACAAGCCAACTTGGGGGATCCTCGACGAACCAAACGATTAGTTCAACTCACCAGTGATATGGCTAGCAATACTTCCAGCTCAATTGTTAAGGCTTGCGGTTCTTCCGATAAAATCGAAGGTGCCTATCGTTTCATTCGAAATGAGAATATTTCCCCCGAAGACATGGCTAATGCAGGCTTCAAACATACTCATGATATTATGCAGCAAAGACCCTTGGTATTAGCTATCCAAGATACAACGGGCCTGACATTTAAACATAATGTTGTACAAGAGTTAGGTGACGTTTGTTGCTCAAAAAATGGAAAGACAAAAACAAGAACGCTTTATGCTCACTCAACTTTAGTATTGGATGCACACACAGAGCAAACCATTGGGTTAGCAAATCAACACTACTTTTATCGTGATAAAGCAGTAAAAGGAACACCAACAGAACAACAAAATAGACCCTTCGAAGAGAAAGAAACTTACCGGTGGAAGGCCTGTTTTGAAAAAATAAAGGCGAAAGTTAATGGAGTATCAAATGTTATTGATGTCTGCGATCGGGAAGCTGATATCTATGAATATTTGGATTAT
Source organism: Pseudoalteromonas sp. Ld20 (assembly GCF_045064175.1). Classification (NCBI taxonomy): domain Bacteria; kingdom Pseudomonadati; phylum Pseudomonadota; class Gammaproteobacteria; order Alteromonadales; family Pseudoalteromonadaceae; genus Pseudoalteromonas; species Pseudoalteromonas sp. Ld20. Next base: position 146,897 of record NZ_JBISHB010000023.1, on the reverse strand, counting down.
CACATTCAACATAAACACCGATTTTTAGTTCGAGCGAAAGAAAATCGGGTACTGCTCGATCCTAACAGCAAGCTAAAATCGCTCATTGAAACAAGCCCTCAACAGTGTAGTTATAGCGTCGAAATTAAACAACGAGGTGGGCGTAAAGCCAGAAAAGCCCATCTAATGTTAAGCTATGAATCCGTTGTTATCAAAAAGCCCCAACTGGGTGAAGGAGCAGCTTCGCTAAAGGTTAATGTGATTATTTGTAAGAAAAAAAACACTGATGTGGAAGATCCGCTCTGTTGGGTACTTTATACCAATGAAGCAATTAATAACCCGGAAGATGCATTGAAGATAGTCAGGTATTATGAATTACGTTGGCGGATAGAAGAGTTTCACAAAGTCTGGAAGTCAGACGGGACGGATGTTGAAAGGCTAAGATTGCAACGTAAAAACAATATAATGCGTACCGCCATTATTCAAGCATTTATTGCTGTACGTTTAATGCAGTTACAAGAAATAGCCCAAAATAATAAACAGGCAACACAAATCAACTGTGAAGAGTGTACACAAAAATTAACGTGGCAATTACTTTGGATGAGGACCGAAAAAGGAGCACCTCCCCCCGCAAGCCCACCTTCGGTCTACTGGTTTTATTATGCGTTAGCCCGACTCGGGGGTTGGAACGATAGTAAAAAAAATGGTCGGGTTGGTTTTAAGGCGTTATGGCTAGGCTGGTATAGGCTAATGGATATGGTTGAAGCTACTGAGCTATTAAAAGCGCTGCAGCAGGATGCTAACTTGTGATCAAGAGACAGACATCCGTGTAGGTAACAAAGAGTCAATCGCCCCTAGGAAGAACCCTTTGGGCAGCGCATGTTTGGCATTTATACTGCGTTATCACCTATTTATGGGGAGCAACCACACACCATAGGCGCTGCCTTGCCTAAATACCAAACACACTGCTGAAAAATTAATCACGAAAGGTCAACACGCCCTTGCATGAAGCAGGGAACCAAGAAAGCATTATTAAAATAATAAATAATGGTGATGTAATTCGATATAAATGCTCACTTAGTGGCAGCTATAGTCAAATAACTGATGATACCAGTATGAAAGTTGTTGGGAATAATTTAATTATAACTTCCAATGGTCAGACTTTCACTTTTTCTTTAGATATTAAGAATGACATTTTAACTACAACGAGTGAGACTGATGGGCCAGAATCTTTAGAGCGACTAAACTCCATTCCTGATACATGTAATGGAAATGCTATGAAAATAGTATACATATCCTCTACAGATATATACGAAGGTCAAGACACCTCTTTTACAATTGACTTGAACTATAGGTTATTGGAGCCTTCAGCTACTATGAATGTGTTCTTTTCAGGAGAAAATGATGTATATTTTTCTCCTGATGAACCCTCAATAGACATCACACAAGCTGCTAATGGGAGTAGTTCAATTGCTGTGAATCATGAGCCTATAGATTTAGAAGGTGCATCGCCATATTATTTAAATGTTTTAATGCAGCCATCTGACTCTGATTCAACGGCTATTTTTGACAGGAAATTATTAACAATACATTCTAATTGATCGTAATAAATATATAAAAACACGCCCTGAGGTCGGCAGTGAGCACTAAAGCTGACTGTTCAACATTTAAATAGGATCTCGGGTATGGTTGATATATCAATTAAAATACTATAAAAAGAGTAATTCGACAAACTTGTTTGAATGCTATAAATTTTTGAGTATTTATAAAGGAACGGTATGAGAATAAAGCAAACCATAATAATAACTATACTTTCTTTTCTACTTTTGTCATGTGAATCAACAAGCACAATAAGAAAGTCATCACTCTCACTTGAAGTTAAAGAAATGACAGGAATAACTGAATATAAAAAAGGAAATTATGAACAAGCATTTAATTTGCTTAAGGAGCCCGCTGCATGGGGTTACAAAGGCTCGCAGTACGTATTAGCTTATATGTTTTTAAAAGGTCAATATGTTGAACAGTCAATTCTGCTTGGAATGGGGTGGTTAGGTGTAGCCAAAGAGGCAAATGTAAAAGAGTGGAACACAGAGTATGAATATTTTTATTCATACGCCACAGCTGAACAAAAACAAAATATAAATGAAATAGTCAATGAATACATTAAAAGGTACGGGTTAAAGGCTCAGCATGTTACTTGTCAAAAGTCTCTTAATACGTCTACAAATAAAGTTGATGTAAAATGTCATAAATATGAAAGTCTCAGCACGCTATATGAAGTTGATATGATTGAGTAGTTAACGTAGCCAAAGATAGACCTTGAGCTAAAATTCATTTTTCGCTGTAAGTTTTAATTACGATGATTTCTGACTGTATGCCCAAATCATTAACTCTGGTCTAACAGCACAAAGCAATCTAATTTCTAGATCTATTATTTATATATTTTTATGTCTTCTTAAGCGCTGAGCCTCTTTGTGAATAATTCAATTAATTTTATCACCAAGAGGTTATTTCTTAAAAAGTGTACTAACCGAAGTGCGGGATAAACGCACGTCCTAGCTTCTGTAACCAAGCTTTTAGTATTAAAATAACCCCAAGCTTTCTTTTTATATTTTACGCGAAATAAAAGTAATCGATTGAAGCAAAATAGGAACTAAGCTATGGTAAATCATCAACAAAAATAAATTTTAAATGAGTTGTTCTTTTACAAGCTCGTTATGTGTTTTTATCATCGCAGAATGATTTAAGGAGCCAAATTGAGAAGAGCAATCGTTAGAATATTTAATCCGTCTGTAGTGAAATTATCTGGTGACATAATTGATATTGAATCTTTGGAAATTCCGAAAATAGAGAAAGAATTATTGCAAGACTTTAAAACTCGTATACTTAAATATAACTACGAGTTATGTTCTGAAAAAAATGGTATCACTGAATATACATCTACCAAGAGTAAAAGTTGGAGCTTGAAAGTAGTCGTAACGGAGAATGAAATATCCTTTACATGCCCAGAAACAAAGATGTTTAATTCATCACTTTTGTTTGAATCATTTCAAACAGCCTCTGAGCTATGTGATCACGATCGCCTTGCTTTACTCGATTGTAGTAGAGATAAGCAATGGATGAACCTAGCGCATTTACACAGATAAAAAATGAAATTGCTTGGTGCCTAAACATATAAAAGCAGGCCCTGAGGGCCACACCAAGCATTACTGCTCATCTTCCAACACTTAAAATTTAATGATAGAAATAAGATTAGAATATGAGTCAGTCCATAAAATACGCTGCTCTTTATTCAAACTAAAATAAGTGGCGCGTTTTTTAATCGAATTATCAAGATAAAAGTCTTGGTTATTGGTAACCACTACCCATTCTGCCGTATGTTCATTTTCATCATCGGAGGCGGAATAAAAATGCTGCATTTGCATGCCCGCTTTTTCAGATAAGGTGGCTACTAATGGTAATAAATCAAGGTGGTTATTAGAAATATGCAGCACCAGTAAACCGTCGTTCTCTAAGTGCTGCCAATACAGTTCAAAGGCCTCTAAGGTCAGTAAGTGAACTGGAATAGAGTCACTGGAAAATGCATCAACGATTAAAATTTGATATTGCTGGCTACCTTGTTGTTTAAGTTCGTTTTGTAATGTGATCCTCGCATCGCCCAAGCGCACAGAGACATCTGCTTTGGAGGCTGATAAGTAACTAAAATAGCGATTTGCTGCAATCTCAACATGCGGGTTTAATTCGTAAAATACATATTCATCACCCGCATTTCCGTAGCTTGCTAGTGTGCCCGTACCTAGCCCAATAATGCCAACTTTTGTAGTCTCATTTTTGAAGTGCTGCAATGCTAATGATACACCGGTATTCTCGCGGTAATAACTAGTAGGGATTGTGTTATCTGTTGATAATAACTGTGTGCCATGTGATGTAGAGCCATCAAACAGCATGCGTACTGGCTGCTCAGTGTTTGTAAAATCTTTAACCGTTAATGTGCCGTAAAAATTACGGCTCGTATATATATCTTCTTGGTTATACAGGTTATTGAGTTTTAAAAAGTATCCACCAAATAAGGTCAAAGCAATCGCAGCCATTAGCATAAGGTGCATATTGTGCTTTTTTAGTTGCTTACTTAATGAAGCCGTATTTTGCTGTGAATAAACAGACCAACAAAAAAGCAGATAAACAAGTACGATTGCAATGAGAAACTCGTAGTATTGAGTAAACAAATACTCAGCAATAATGGAGGTGAATGCGCTGCCTACAACTCCACCTAGCGCCATAATTAAGTAAAACCAAGTAAGCGCGTGCTTTTTTGGTTTTAGGCTAAATAACTCACCATGGCATAGCATACAAGCAGAGAATAAAATTAAAGTATAAATAACAATTTGAGTAATAATATTAAATTGTGTGCCAATAAAAAACATCAATAATGACGCGATTGAACAACCACAAAATAAGGTTAACCAGTACTTACGTACATACCATTTTTCGGTATTAAAACAAATTATATAACTAAGCAAATAAATACACAGGGGAAGTATCCATAGAAAAGGCGTTGGCGGTATATTGATAGTCATTGCGTTAGTTGTTGAGACCATCACTGTCACACTCGTAGCAGATAGCAACAACCATAACAGTATTCTACTTACCTTAATTGGTTTTTCGACGGCGGTATTTTCAGCTGTATTTTCACTGTTAGTAGTCTGTGTATTGTAAAGCCGATACCCACTTAAAAGCATAAATACTGCAAATAAGGTGTACAAGGTCGACCATATGTTTGCTTGTAATGTTGTATTAAATATTGGCTCAATAACAAATGGGTATGATAACAGTGCTAATAATGACGCTAAGTTAGACAATGAATATAGTCGATACGGCTCTTTATTAATTTCTATTGTGCTATACCATTTTTGAATTAATGGCGCTGTCGCTGACAATAAAAAATAGGGAAACCCAATACTAAGCAATAATGAAAATATGATCTCAAGCTGTGGGGTTTGCCATTCAAAAATTGTGCTTTTTGTAAATGAAGTAATGGGTAACAAAAGTAAACTAAGGGCAATTAAAGTACAGTGAATGCTCACTTGATGATTTAATTTAGATAACCGAGTTAAACAGTGTGAATATAGATAACCTAAAAGCAGGAAAAGCTGGAAAAACAACATGCAAGCTGTCCAAATTGCTGCTCCTCCACCAAAAATTGGCAATGCCATTTTTGCTAAGATTGGCTGAATTTGAAAGAGTAAAAAAGAACTAAGAAAAATCGTAATTAAAAAAGCCATAAATAAACACTAACCCACATTAAAGTAGGCCGCTTTTAAGTTAAACAGCACTACTAATATCCATTTTATTAAAAGCATGATCATGCTAGTGAATTAAATAACTCATAAACTGCGTTATTTAATAATGGCTCACTAATTTAATGAAATGGGTATAACTCCCTGATGTATTGAGATTATTACATACTTAGCTATTCAATTAATACTTTGTTTGAAAATGGGGTAGTCGAATGAGCCTCATATAGCATTTATGCGTGTTTGATTTGATTGTCGTTAGTGTTAATCGTTACTTGACTGATAAATCATATTTAAGTACCAAAGTATCAATATACCGTGTGCGCAGTGTTTGTTGCTTTTCGTGATCAGCGCCGTGGCTCAGGGCACGGTTAAGTAACTTTAATGCAGGGTGTAGTTTTATGCGCTCATCTTGTGTTAAGTTTGCTTTAGTACGCAGCTCAGTTATGTCGTCTACGATAAGGCGGCCTATATCGACTGCGGCCATTTCGTCGATTAATCCGTTTTGTGTTAATACGCCGTATTTACTACATAAAAACTGTTGCCATACTTGCTGCAAATGTTCTTCAAGTTCACAGCCAAACAACTCTTCGTTAAACTCAAATCCTTGTTGCGCTAATTTAGTTAAGCTTGCTGTGTACTGTTGTGCAAAATAATTAAAAGCATGGCTAGATGATTCTATTTTTTGTTTTGCTAAACCTTGCCCCCAATTAACACAACCTCGTGGGTAATAATCGTCATATTCTTCACATTCATATAACCCTGAATAGGAACTGCAACTAAGCTGATTTTTTATACAATAACTAGGTTTTGGGAATAACCCATTTTGTTGCCAATCGCCAAGGGTGTCTTCATCGATTGCTAAAGCATGGCAAAGCTCTTCGCTATGGTAAAAGTGGGTTGCTAAAAATCGTGATAAACGCATAAAAGTGCACTCAAGGTTAAAAAATAAATATACTGTCTATTTATACAGTTGTTTATTTTGACCTATGCACCTGAATAACACAAGTTATTTAATAAATTAGTGCCCCAATACTCGGAAAATGCCCGCTTTTATGATACAAATACGGCAAGTTTTTTTAAGAATATTTTTTTATGCGCTCCCTAGAACAAATTAAGCAAGCAAGTCTTATTACAGCAATTAAAACGCCGTATCTTCGTACTGGTGAAATTGATTTAGCCACGTACGATTTTTTAGTTGAACAGCAAATAGCTGCCGGTGTTGATGGTATTGTTGTTGGTGGCACAACGGGCGAAGGCCAGTTAATGAACTGGGAAGAGCATTTAATGCTGATTGCACACAGCGTTAATAAGTACTCAGGTAAGTTGATTATAGTGGGCAATACAGGCAGCAATAATACCCGTGAGGCAGTTAAAGCCACTGAATATGGCTTTGCAAGTGGTATGGATGCTGCATTGCAAATTAACCCTTATTACGGGCGTACATCACTGGCTGGCGTAAAAGAGCACTTTAAACGTGTATTAGCGATTGGACCTGCGTTTATTTATAACGTAGCCGGTCGCACAGGGCAAGATTTAACGCCTGACATTATGGAGCCTTTAGCTCAACACGAAAACTTTATTGGTGTAAAAGAGTGTGGTGGTAATGAGCGTGTTAGCCATTATGAACAGCAAGGTATTGCATGTTGGTCTGGTAATGATGATGAAGCACATGACGCTCGCCATAAGTTTGGTGCACATGGCGTTATTTCAGTAACTTCTAATTTGATCCCTGGTTTGTTCCGAGAATTAATGGATACCCAAAACGACAATTTAAATCAATCATTACAGCCTTTGATCGACTGGTTATTCTGTGAGCCAAACCCAATAGCGATTAATACGGCATTGATGATGACAGGGGCGGTTAAACCTGTATTTAGATTACCGTATGTACCACTTAATGACGAGCAACAAACGCAGGGCGTTACTCTTATAAATGCATTATCAGTTGACGATTTTGTTGGTGATATCGCGGTACCATTAGTTACTAAGGATTTAGTGATAGGCTAAAACAGTCTATTACTGAGTTTAAAAAGTCACCTTTGGGTGACTTTTTTGTTTAGGCTACTGCTCCAATGAGTAATTCACTCAGCTTAGCTTCTTGCTCAGCGACTTGTTCGAGCTTATTGGCTATATCGTCTAAGCTGATGTCACCCCGTTTTTTACAATATTTAACGGCATCCATAGCGAACTCTCGCCATAAGTCACCTACTAATGTTGTGTGTTCAGCGCATTGATTAAGAGCAGGGGTTTGAGTGAGCTGTGCGGCTTGCTCTAAAAAGCTCGCATACATAAATCTAAATCCAGCACCACCGGTGCCTATCTCTTCTTGCATACGCACAATGTGAGCTAGATAAAGGCGGGCATATTTAGGTGGCTTTTTATCTAACTGACGAATTTGTTTCGCCATATGACGAATGCCTTTTAGACCAAAATAAGGCAATACTAAGCCGTTCATCATTTTTGCGGTTTTTTTAATGGCTGGTTTAATAACGTGTTCAAGCTGTGTGTGAGTTGGCGTGCTGCGGATCACATACATGAGTCCTTTGGCTGCCAAAGCCCCTTTGGCGAAACGGGCATTTTTTAAATCCTCTGCAGCGCAGGTGACAGGGTGTTCAAATACAGGATCGCTGATCAAGTATTCACCTTGTTCATTTTTACCGTATACCACTAAGTTATGCGCATTAAAATGAAAACGCATATCTTCAGGGAAATAGGGCAACCAATAAACAGAACTCTGCAGGCCAACTAAGTTACCTTTGGCAAGTTCGTCATCGAGTGCTTGCATTCCTACATCTGGGTTTGAAAATTTTCGTGTTTCAAGATCAATATTTAGTTTTTTACATACCTTTTTTATGATTGTTTTTGGTGGCATGCGATAAGCAATAAGCGGCATACCACTTATTTTTACAAAAGGTAAATAAGCAAAAGTGAGGGCCGAAGCGAGGCCAAAAGCCATTGGCTCGCTCATATCAATGCCTTTACTTTGTAAAAGAGTGGCTACAACACCAGTTTCACAATGTGATGATTGCTGGTGGTTAATCGGTAAAATAATGTCAGGCATGAAGAGTTCGTTATTGTGAAGGCAATGAAAGTAAGGCGTCACGGCTAATTTTTAGCGTATCGCAATAGCGGTTTATGTTTTTATCAGACAATTTGGCAAAAATTGCGGGGCGTAAATGGCGTTTGATTTGCCATTGGAAAAAACCACTGGCGCCAGCAAGGGTCGCAATATCAAAGCGCCTTGCTAGCATATGATATGCCAGTGGTGAAATTTCACCGCGCAATGCTTGCTCAAGAGCTTGCGCGGTTTGTTCATTTAAATCATCAACAGCTAACTGGGTTGCAAAACTTTCGATTTCCCAACCAGATGATTTAACCCCTTGATAATGACCGCTATCATCTACAGCGTAAAGTAACTTGTTTTGGCCTTGGTAGCTTTTACTATTATCTTGAGGTACGTCATCTTTTTTCATAAAGTGCTCTTAACTATCGACTAACTACGGTTAATTGCATAAATGCACTTGAAAAACGCCCACTTTCTGGCACGTAACACAGTAATTTTTGACCGTCAGTCAATCGCCCTGACTTAAATAACTCGTCCAGCATAATGAAAATTGACGCAGAGCCCGTATTACCCTTTTCAGTTAAATTCGTAAACCATTTTTCAAATGGAATTTGAAAGTCGATGTTACTTAGGCCATCAAATAAACGCTCACGAAAGTAACCTGAAGAATAGTGCGGTAAGAAAAAGTCGTAATCAGTGGCCGTAAGTGCACGTTTTTTAGCTATTTTACTTAGGGCATCTTCAACAGTGTATTTTACAATGTTTTCGTTAAGTAGTTTTACATCTTGTTTGACTGATAAAATTGACTGCTGTTCTCGTTCTTTAGAGTCATAACGGGTCCAGCTTTTAAGTTGCCCATCGATTTTTTCAGCGCCAGCGTACATACACGCTTCTAGCTGATCTGCATAGGAGATAATATCAATCCAATCGATGCGCAAAGATAAACCGGTAGGATTTGCTTGGTTACTTAATAATGCAGCACCTGCACCATCAGAAAGCATCCAACGTAGAAAGTCTTTTTCAAAAGCAATTTCAGGTTTTTGATCCAGCATGTCTACTTTGTAATCACTCTCAGCACTAAAATTTCGGGAATGCATTACATTTGATGCTAATTCACTTGCAACAACGGCGCTGTGTTGGCTTTCGCCTGCTTTAACATTTAGGTAGGCGTATTTAAGTGCAGTCATACCACACAAACAAATCCCCGCAGTTGAGACAACCTCAAGGCTTGGGTTTTTAAGTTCACCATGGACCATAACACCGTGATTAGGCATGATTTGATCGGCCATCGAGGTACTTGCAACTAAACAGTCTAGTTGCTCTAGTCGGGTACCATCAATTGAAAATAAACCACGTACTGCGTCTGCAGCTAAAGAGGCATTGGTATAATTATACTCGCCTGTTTGAGGGTCGATGGCGTAGTAGCGGTTTTTAATTTGATTACTACGTAAAATGACTGGTTTAGCGCGTGAGCGCTGCCCTCCCACTTCACCTAATACAACTTCCATTTCTTTATTACTAACAGCTTCATTAGGCAATACAGCATGCAAGTTGTTTATGTATACAGCATTTTCCATAACGTACAACTACTCTCCTGATGGCTCGGCAAAATAGGCTTTTTGCTTGGCAATTCTTTTTCTAGTTAAGGGGGTGATTAATTTTTTTATTATTGCAGTAATTGGTACTACAGTAATAATTAAGGTCAGCAAAAATAACACATAGATCAATAGCCCACAACTGCGCCGCGTTGAGTGCATTGGGCCAAGCGTACTGAGGATTTTACTCCAAATGCGAAAGCTGTGTTGGCCAACACGCTCACTTGCAATAAACTTTTCATTTACTTTAACGGCGCCAAGGCCTTTTAATACAGGTTGTTGTAAGTATTGTTTATCTTGCAGTGCGTGTAATGCATTTTCTATCGCAACACCAAAACGACTGGCAGCTTTAATTTCATGCTCCGCTACCCCTGCTGCAGGTACCCACGAAACTGACTTTTTCTTGCCGGAGAACATCCAAAGAGGCGTTGCTAAGAAGCTAAAACCAGTTCCACATTCATCGCTAAGCACGACATTATCGATTAAATTGGCATTTACATTTTTTAGTAGCTGCTTCATTTTTTCTTGTGCACTTAACCACATACCACGACAGCCAATGACGGTAATGACAGGTTTATTGTTAAGTAGTCGTTGTGCTTGCTCTGACTGCATAAATGATGAAATAGGTAATGATGGAGATAAAAACCAGACTTGGTAAGTTAAAATAATTAAATCATAGTCATCATGTGCAGGCTCAACGACTTCCATAGGCTGGGGAGTCATTTTTACGCATTCAGGAAATATATGAAAAAATGTCAAAAAAGGCCATGGGAATGGGAATGGGGTACTTGGTTTTAAATTCAAATAATCAACAGTTATAGCTTCATTGGCACGTAAAGGAGTGACAATTGATTCTGTAATATTAGTCAGTTGACCCGTTTGTGAATAATGAATAACGAGGACCTTGCGCATCCTTTTACCTTTCCTAACGTCCTAAAAGTTCGCTATTATACATAACTATCAAAAATCAAACCATATAAATGGATGTTTACATGATGAAAATAATGGTTATTTTAATGATGCCTATGCTGTTTTCTGGTCAGCTTTTAGCTAATTCAGACCGTATCTCGCTGGCTATTTCATTCGCTAAATTCAAACAGCAAGAAGGTAACCTTCATTATCAAGTTCTTGATTGTAATGATAGCGAGGGTTCTTGGGATACGTTGGCGGTGATCACAACACAGCAACTACCAGTGTCCGCGGCTGTACACGATGTTACGGTTGAAGATTTACCCGTGGGAAAGTATTGCGTTCGTTTTTTTCAAGATTTAAATGCTAATGGGGAACTAGATCTTGCTGCAAACTCGGTTCCGCGTGAGCCTGTAGGCTTTTCAAATAATCCAAGTTTAATGATGGGCCAACCAGAACCTGAAGATTGTGTACTCCAATTGACACAAGATGAAGCGATTAAGGTAAAAGTTAATAATAAAAGACGGCGCTAATTCGCGGCGTCTTTTATGTTTGGTATTATTTAACCTAAGGTAAGGTTAGTTAAATTGCTTTGCTATTTCTTCTAAATTAAGTGTGCCTACTTGGTAATAGGGGCCTTTTCCTTTGATATGTGCTGGGCAATGTTTGCGTAATGCACGTACTGAGCTATTTTGCGCAGCGTCTTCAATTAGTCTTTTATAGCGACCATCTGTGTTTCTTGCTAATCCTTTACATACCCACGCTAATGTATCGTATTGTTGTTTACGAGCTTGCTGGTAATTTTGCGCAAAATACTCAGCTAAAGTATCGGTTACCTGTTGTGATGCATCACTTCTTATTGCGTAATCTTGAGCTAAACGTTTTATTTCAAGAACATTACCATGAGAAATGTCTAGTAAAGCTTGTTCTTCAATACTTCGGGATTGTGTCGCTTTTTTTGGAAGGGCTTGGAGTTGCTCTAAATTAATACTGCCGATGGTGTATTGTTCAACATGACTTTTTGGAAGACGTTTATACGACTTTTTAGCGTGTTTACGTACCTTCTTATGAGCGTCACTTTTAATTACACGATAAAGTAAATCACGGTATCGGGCACTATTAGACTCCCCAAGCGCTCTACATGCCCATGCTATTGAGTCTAGCTGATAATCAGGTGCGCTAAGGTAATTTTGTGCAACAAACTCTGCGAGTACATCAAGCACTTGCGTATTTGAAATATTGTTTGCAACTATAGATTGTGCTGCCATTGTCAGCTGGCTTAAATCACCTGATATTAGGCGATCGTAATCACGTTGCTCAGTGGAAGTTAAAGCAAAGGCAGAACTTGATAATGTAACTAAACTTAATCCTATTAATAACGACTTTAATGAAAACATAATCATTCCTTGTTTAAAAGAAGAAAATGCAGATTAGATGTCATCTGCGTGGCTATAATGATAATCGCCGAAGAAGGGGACAACAAGGCCTATTTTTCATTTATGGATATAAAGTATGCTGATTTTGCTGCGAATGTTAAAATATAACAGTAAATTTTGCAGTCATAATTAAAGCTTGTTACTCTAGCGCGGTTTTGTACCACAATTGTGTTGTTTTCATGTTATATAGCCATTTATTTACGCCTTTCAAATTAGGTTCCACTACACTGAAAAATCGTGTAGTGATGGGTTCTATGCATACTAATCTAGAAGAGCTTCCTCAGGGATTTGAGCGTTTAGCCGCTTTTTATGGCGAGCGGGCACACGGGCAAGTTGGACTAATTATCACTGGTGGAATTTCACCAAATCCAGAAGGTATTTTAGCACCAAATCGCAGTGTCTTAGATTCATCAACTGCGGTTGCACATCATCAGCTTATTACCGAGGCTGTTAAGTCCCACGGTACTAAAATTTGCATGCAAATATTGCATGCAGGACGCTATGGTTATCATCCTAAACAAGTTGCGCCTTCAGCTATCCAAGCGCCTATTAGCCCTTATACACCTGCAGAATTAACACATGAACAAATTGAAAAACAAATTGATGATTTTGTACTGTGCGCCAAGCTTGCAAAACAAGCAGGGTATGATGGTGTTGAAATTATGGGATCGGAAGGATATTTAATCAATCAGTTCATAGTCAAAGCGACTAACCATCGTGATGATCAATGGGGTGGGTGTTATGAAAACCGTATTCGTTTTGCTGTTTGCATAGTCGCGCGCGTTCGTGCTGCGCTTGGTGATGATTTTATTCTAATCTTTCGTTTATCATTACTTGATTTAGTGGCCGATGGCAGTACGTTTAACGAAGTGCTGCAATTAGCACACGCATTAGAAAGTGCAGGTGTTGATATGCTTAATTCGGGTATCGGTTGGCATGAGTCACGTATTCCTACAATTGCAACCAGTGTACCAAGAGCGCTATTTTCATCATTAAGCCAACGCCTAAAAGCTGCGGTGTCAGTGCCTGTTATTACGAGTAATCGAATTAACACACCTGAAGTTGCAGAACAATTGTTAGTGGATGGACACGCTGACTTTATCTCGATGGCGCGGCCATTTTTAGCGGATAGTCAATTTGTGGCTAAAGCCTTTGCAGGGCAAAGCGAACAAATAAATACATGCATAGCATGTAATCAGGCTTGTTTAGATAATATTTTTGTTAACTTGCCTGCTTCTTGTATTGTGAATCCACGGGCTTGCAATGAAACATTAATGCCTATAAAACCAGCCAAGATGATAAAAAATATAGCTATCGTTGGTGGCGGAGCTGCTGGTATGGCTTGTGCTATATATAGTGCGGAGCGAGGACATCAGGTCACATTATTTGAACAAACCGCCCAATTGGGCGGGCAGCTATTATTAGCAGCGAATGTACCAGGCAAAGAAGAGTTTAAAGAAACCCTGCGTTATTTTAAAAGTCGCTTAGCAAATCTCAATGTTGTAATTCATTTGCAAAACAGTGCCGATATAGCAACTTTATCTGAATTTGACCACTGTGTGATTGCCACTGGTGTTAAAGGAGCTACGCCGAATATTGAGGGAATTGAACAGTCAAACGTTGTAGGTTATCAGCAAGTACTTAATGGTGAAGTCAAACTGGGCTCAAAAGTCGCCATTATTGGTGCCGGTGGCATTGGATTTGATGTAGCGACATTTATAACTGCAAATCATATGGTTACAAACACGAAGCTGTTACCTCTTCATGAAAGTGATACGACGGATGCTGATCAATTTACTCATCAGTGGGGGATCGATCTTAGTGTTACTTACCCAGGCGGGATAAAAGATAAAGCAGGCAAATCTACAGCGGCTAATGAGGTTTACTTACTGCAGCGTAAGCTACGCAAACACGGTGCTGATTTAGGTAAAACCACAGGGTGGATCCATCGTGAGCATTTAAAGCAACAAGGTGTAAAAATGCTTGCTGCGGTGAATTATCAAAAGATAAATGCTCAAGGTTTGCACTTAAGTGTGCGTAAACGTGAGCGACTATTGGACGTTGACCATATTGTTAATTGCAGTGGTCAGCAATCTGTACTCCCTGAATATCAACAACAGCTTAGCCAGTTATTGATTCCAGTTAGCTTTATTGGTGGTGCATTAAAAGCTGAAAAATTGGATTTACAACGGGCAATAGGCGAAGCGTTCTCGCTGGCACAAAGTTTATAATAAATGATAACGGTGTTTAAAGTGGTCAAAAATAATAACAAGGATGTGACAATGGAGCAGGTAAAGTTATGGCGCATGTAAAACCGGTTATGTTGACGTTAGAAAACGTTAGCTTTGGTTATAAGCAAAATGCTCCTTTGAGTATCGATAACGTGTCGCTTAGTTTAATTAAAGGCAGTTGTACTGCTATTTTAGGGCCAAATGGTGCAGGTAAATCGACTTTAATTTCTTTAATGACGGGTTTATTAATGGCGCAAACAGGTGCTATAAACTACCCATTTTATAAACAGTACGGTTTGACTCAAGCAATTGCACAAAAAGTAGCTTTAGTGCCGCAAGATTTTGCGTTTTATCATGAGTTAAGTGTGTATGATAATTTAGCTTTCTTTGTTTCTATTAGCGAAAAAAACCGCCACTTACATGCCGAACAGATTGCAGCAGCTATTAAATTATGTAACCTTGAAGAGGTTGTTAATAAAACCGCAGGTACGTTATCGGGGGGATATAAACGTCGTTTAAATATTGCCATAGCTTTGAGTAAACAGCCTGATATTATCTTTTTAGATGAACCTACCGTAGGGATAGACCCATTATCTCGAGATGCAATAATTACGCTTTTACTCGATTTAAAACGCCAAGGGAAAACGTTAGTGTATACATCCCACTTATTGCATGAGGTGGCTCAGTTATGCGATGACGTGGTATTTTTACGCGGTGGAAAAGTTGTTGCCTGTGAAGCATTAAATAGCGAGAAGCTCTCTTTGAGTTTTTCTACATTTAAGCCGTTGTTAAACACTCAAAGCACGCTTTTTAGTCAGCAGCTAGTGACGCTTGAAGGTAATCACTATCAGTTGGTTATTAATAATAGTGAACAACTCGGCGCTGCGTTTAGTGCACTCGGCCAATTAAGTGATGATATTAAAGCATTGTCGTTTTCAGACAATCATATTGAGCAGCTTTATCGCGACCTATTTGCGGAGCCATTATGCTAATCCATACAGTAAAAAAAGAAGCACGCTTAATTGCAAATGATCTGCATAGTTTAGCCGTGTTGTTACTGATGCCGATTTTATTTATGGTGATAATGACGATGGCAAGTAGTCAATCACAACAGAATATGCAGTCTAATTTATCGTTAAGTGTCATTGGAAAAGCCTACAGCAAACATAGCAATGTTTTAATTGAACTATTAAAAGCACAGGGTTTTATAGTGCCAAGTTCACCTATTACTCAAACTAAACAAAGCACACTGACGATTGCTCCTAAATTTGATCAGTTAATTTTAATGAGACAAGGCACGAGCCAACTAACGCTGGAAATTAGTGATGAGCTCGCGCCACAAACTCGCATGCTGATGACTGAAAAAGTAAAAGCCAGCTTAGCGCAATTAAAATTGTATCTGTATATGTTAGATACTGGTGATTTAGATGTCGATTTGCCCCTCAATGAGCAAATAAGTCAGATTATAACTGCTTCAGATGTCAGCTATTTATTAGCGCAACAATCTATCAAGGCACTCGATAACCCCGCATTAAATAGTGTGCCCGCATGGTGGGTATTTGGTATCTACTTCATTGTGCTGCCCATTTCATTGACGTTTATTAATGAACGCAATAATGGGACTTTAGTTAGATTAAAAACTTACCCTATTAGTATGGCTCGTTACTTTTATAATAAGGCGTGTGCGTATGTGTTGGTGAGTATAGTACAAGGAGGGTTACTTGCGCTGATTGGCTGTATTGTGATCCCGTATTGTTTAGATTTACCACTTTTATCTTTGCATGGGCTGCTTTATAGCATACTGACCTTTATAACCGTCAGTTGTACGGCCATCGCATTTGCCTTGCTATTGGCAAGTTTGGTATCGAGTTACGAGCAAGCAATTGTTGTAGGCGGAGGGGTAAATATTATTTTAGCCGCATTGAGTGGTTTTATGGTACCGCTGGAAATTATGCCAGATAATTTAGCCGCACTTGCTAATGGCTCGCCTATGTACTGGTCAGCGCAATTATTACGACAGCTTATGAGTGAATCGATTGATCACACTTTTTGGCAATATAGTGCATCACTTTGGGGTTTTTCATTGTTATGCTTTACTGCCGCATTATGGACATTTAATAAAAAAATGAGGAATTTGACATGGAATTAGCAGAGCTAAAACTACAATTGAAACAGTTAATCATTACTGAGTGCGATAAGGAAGATGATTTTGAACCCGCAGATATTATTGACTCAGAGCCATTGTTTGGTAGTCAATCACGTATCAATTTAGATTCACTTGATGCTCTGCAACTATCGCTTGTGCTTAAACAGCATTTTGGAATTAAAGTTGAAGGCTCAAAAGAAACGCGAAAGCATTTACAATCTATTGATACTATAGCCGATTTTATTGTTCGTGAGCGTGAAAAGTAATGACTTTACGGGATGTGTATTTAAATGCCAGCGACGTGCTATCGGCGTCATTAGGCTGTGAAAAAAGTAGCCAAATAACCACGCAAGAAGGTACGCGTGTTGGATTTAAATCATTCCGTGATGAAATTAGCTGTAATGATTTCTTTGGTATTTTGGCGCATTTTGACACCTTGCTTTTACCACTTTTTAAGAAATTACAGTTGTCAGCTGACGAACTTGCAAAAACCAGTCTATTTTTGGGATCAACATCTCTTGATATTAGTGCCGTTGAGCTCGGAGCTGAAGATACATTATGGTTATCAAAAACTGATAAAATAAGCCAAGAGCTGGTCAAGCGTTATGGTTTGAACGAGCTTGAGTTTACTTTTAGTACAGCATGTACTGCCAGTGCTAATGCTTGTTTATATGCCACACGGTTAATAGCACAAGGAAAAATTGAGCACGCACTGGTTATTGGTTGCGAGTTTTACAATCCGCTTACGGTTGAAGGATTTAAATCGTTAGATTTGATCAGCGCGACAGGATTAGCTGCATTTGCAAAAGGGCGTTCCGGGCTCATTTTAGGTGAAGGCCTTGGTGCGTTATACTTATCCTCAACACCCACTGAACAATGTAATTTGCGAGTTCTTGGTGGTGCATCATCGTGTGATACATACAGTCTAACCATGACTAAAGAAGATGGTAGCCATATAGCGCATGTGATAAATGAGTGCTTAACGCAAACAAATATTACATGTGACGATATTGATTTAATTAAAGTGCATGGCACAGCGACGCTTGGGAATGATGAAGCAGAGTGTAATGCACTCTCATCGCTATTTATTCGTGATTCATTAACTACTGACCAAATATCAGCAAAACAATTACCGCCTATCATTGCGTTTAAACCTTATACAGGCCATACCCTTGGCGCATGCGGCGCGATAGAAATTGCGCTATTTGTTAAATGTTTAGAGCTAGGAAGTTATACGCCACCAAGTTATACGCATAGTGAAAATGAGCTAATGTGGCCGTTTTATCATGGCGCACACTTTAATAACGTGGATACTGTTTTGTTTAATTACTTTGGTTTTGGCGGTAATAATGCTGCGTTAGTATTACAGCGTTACAAGGGTTAACGAATGAAAGAATTAGCAACGAGTCATATTAGCTTTGAAAAGAGTTTAGATATAAAAAGCTTACGACAACAAGTAAAGCAAGAAACCGGTTTAGTTGTACGTAGAATGGATGCGTTTACATTAATTGCTTTACTTGCTGTTTATCGAGCTAAAGGTGACATCCAGCTCAGTAAACGTTGTGGTTTATATAGTTGCGCTGATTATTTTTCAAGCGAACTAATGCAGTCAATGCTACGAGATATGCACAACGCGCACGCTATAAAACCATTAAGCTTTGTTGCAAGTGTGGGTAATGCAGCTAATTATTACCTTGCAAATACATTTGGGATAGATGGCCCCAATATATTTTTAGGCAGCAGTGAGCAGGCGATGGTCAAAAACCAGGTATTAGCTGAAGCTGATATGGGTTCAAACTTAATCGATCACGGTGTAGTCGTCGTGTGGCAAGAAGACGAGAAAGTACGCCAATGTTGGGTTAAAATCATAGAAAATGATGGTTTTTCCAGCTAACGCGAACGTTTCTGCGAGTTTTCCTTGAATCAGCGGTAGCACAACTGTAGAATTTAGCCTCTTTTTGTCACCACCTTTGTAATAAGGACTGTTACGTTGAAATTTGCCATAAAAAAATGTATCGCTTGGGGCGATGGTAAAACTTGCCTTGAAGATTGGCAGGCTTTTGCAAACAACGTCAGTATACAGGCGCAAACGTTAACTCTTCCTGAATTAAAACAGATACCTGCAATGCAGCGTCGACGCTTAAGTGCGTTTGCCAAACTGACATTACACTGCGCTTTAACTGCAAGTGATACGTATCAACATGAAATTCCCAGTGTTTTTTCGTCTCGTCATGGTGACTTACATAAAACAAGTAAATTAATAGCAGATGTCGCGAGTAAAGAAGCACTTTCGCCAACGCACTTTGGCCTATCAGTCCATAATGCTGTGGGTGGTTTGTTTAGTATTTACACAGGTAATAAAGCCCCGTTAAGCGCTGTATCTGCGGGTGAAGATAGCTTTTTTATGGGCTTAGTAGATGCAGTTGCTAAACTACATACCCGAAAATATAAACGTATTTTATACGTATACAGTGATCAAGCCGTCCCTGAGCATTATCAGAATTACGTACAGCAACACGCTGATAATATTGCCGTCGGCTTATTAATTGAAGCTAGCGATAGTGTCGATAATTATAGTATTGAATGTGTTGGCCATGATAATGTGCAATCAGCCGAAAACCTACAACTACAGGCGCTGGATTTTTTAAAGTTTTACTTCTCACAACAGCAACAACTTTCTACTTGTTCTAAACGTTATAAGTGGCAGTTAACGCGTTCATGAAAGCAAAATTGATAAAAATATATCGCGTATTTGCCACAGGCAGTGCGTTTGCCTTATTTAGTGGCGGTGGTTTGGTGCTGTCTATTTTGGTGTTTTCAATCCAACGGTTAATTTATCGTGATATCAATCAGCGTAATCAAGCCGCACGCACTGCGGTACATTACTCATTTAAGTTTTTTGTAGGTTATATGCGCTTAGTCGGCATACTACGATTAGACATCGATAAGCTTGATGAAATAAAACACGCGAAAGGACAGTTGATTATTGCTAATCACCCATCCTTAATTGATGTGGTTGTGCTCATTTCTATTGTACGTCATGCTGATTGCGTGGTTAAAGCTGATTTATGGAAAAACCCTTTTCTCAAAGGCGTTGTTAAAGCCACCGGTTATATAAATAATGATGCAGATCCTGATTATTTTTTAGGGCAATGCCAACAAAGTTTTGCTCGCGGTAACAATCTTATTGTATTCCCTGAAGGGACGAGAAGTACCCCTGGAAATACATGGAAATTTAAACGTGGCGCAGCCAATATCGCGCTTCGTACTGAAGTAGATATGTTGCCAGTACTGATAGATGTCAGTCCAGTCACATTAACGAAAGGTCAAAAATGGTATCAGGTTACTGATCGCCGTTTTACTTTCAAAATGCGTGTACTGCCCCCTTATTTAATTGAACCTTATTTACACGGCGAACAATTATCTAATAGCGTCAGGCAGTTAACGCGTGATTTACAAGCTTATTTTAACGAGGAAAAATCAAAACATGAGTGATTTAAGCACTGAAGTAAAACAACTTATCATCGAAACGTTAGATCTTGAAGATATTGAAGCAACAGATATTAACGACGAAGAAGCATTATTTGTTGATGGCTTAGGACTAGATTCAATTGATGCATTGGAATTAGGTGTAGCTATTAAAAAAGCATACGATGTGAAAATCGATGGCAATACCGATGATAGTAAAAAACATTTTTACTCGGTTAAAACCTTGTGTGATTTTATTGTCTCAACACGGGCATAATTTATTGCAGTTCTAAAACTGTATTGTTTGGAAGTAACTATGAGTAATGAAAACATGAATAACGGTGATAAAATTTTCGCAATGTTAAGCGAAATTCTGCAAGAATATTTTGAAATTGACGCAGAAGACATTACCCGCACCGCAAACTTATATGAAGATTTAGATCTTGATAGTATTGATGCCGTTGATTTAGTAGTAAAACTACGTGAGCAAACAGGTAAAAAAATCGAACCTAACGATTTTAAACAAGTGCGTACTGTGCAAGATGTGATTGATGCTGTAGAAAAGCTAATGATAGCAGACGCTTAATGAAAAAAGCGCTACTGGCTGGGTTGCTGTTATTATACCCCTTAGTGGTGTATTTTGGTCTGCAATTTAGTGAGCCTGCATTGGTTGGCGGGGTGTTTGCAGTGGTATTACTGCTGCGACACTGGTTAGTAAAGGATAGCAAAGCAACAATCCCGCATTTTCATGTAATGACAATTAGTGGGCTTGGATTATTATTATTTGCCACGTTTGCCAATTCAGAATTAGCACTTAAGTTTTATCCCGTGGTGATCAATAGCTGCTTTTTAGCTGTATTTGCTTATTCACTTTATAAGCCACCAAGCGTTGTAGAAATTATTGCAAGAAAATTCGAAACCCTTGATGCACATGGCAAGAAGTATACGCGTGCAGTGACGAAAGTGTGGTGTGGCTTTTTTATCATTAACGGTGTGATCGCTACCGCAACGGTGTTTCACCCAGATCCGAAAGTATGGTTAACCTACAATGGTTTGATCTCGTATCTGTTAATGGGATTAGTCATGGCAATAGAATTAATAATAAGAAAATGGCAAAAGGCAAAAAATAAAGCAAATGAAATGGCCGACTAATAACTCCTATTTTTATGGTGAGAATCATGATTTCGCGATGTGGCAGCAACAGGTAATTGCACACGCTGAACAGTTTTCTGCGCAATCGGCACAAACCTGGCTGTTGTTTGATGCTGATAGTTATCAATTTAGTGTACTATTTTTTGCATTGTTGGTGGCAGATAAGTCGATTGTTTTACCGCAAAATGGCCAGCCAGAACAGCTTACACAATGCCTTAACCATGCTGATGAATTTACTGGAGATACACGTTTAGCACCTGCTAAAGTAACATTTTCTGGAGAAATAAAGAGTAAGCATATTGCTGATATTGAAATTAATGAAGACACTGTAATTCGTTTCTTTACTTCAGGATCATCAGGTAAGCCAAAAGCGATAGATAAGACCTTCAAGCAGTTGATACAAGAAGTGGATGTACTGCAAGCCCAGTTTGGCGAAACACTTAAAGATACTGTGATTGTAGCAACGGTATCACACCAACATATATATGGCTTATTATTTAAATTACTTTGGCCGTTATATTCAGGCCGAGATGTTTGTTTAAAAAGCTTTGAATACCCTGAGCACTTGCTTCACTTTATTGAACTTAATGGTAAAAGCGTAGATGTACAGGATTTTACTTTAATTAGCAGCCCCGCTTATTATCATCGTTTAGTACAAGACAATGTGCTTATACCCGTAAAAGAGAAATTGCGTAGTTGCTTTTCATCAGGTGGGCCTTTGCAAAGTGTTGCTGCGCAACTGTTACAAGAACAATTAACGCATGCGCCTATTGAAGTGCTCGGCAGTACCGAAACAGGAGGTATTGCTTGGCGGCAACAAAGTTTATCATCAATATGGCAAGCATTTAGCCCAATAAAAATAAAGCGTGATGATTTACAGCAGTTAATTATTTCATCACCTTATGTGGATGGCGGACAGTGGTACAAAACGGATGATCGAGTGGAGTTACTTGATAGTGGCCACTTTAATTTATTAGGCCGCGCTGACCGAATTGTCAAAATTGAAGAAAAACGCTGTTCTTTAGATGAGATCACGCAACGCATTAATGAATATCAGTGGGTTGATGAATGCTATATATTGCTGCTTGAAAATACCCAACAACAAAAACGTAGTGAAATTGGTGCGGTGTTAGTGTTAACCGAACAAGGTGAAATTGCATTAGCAGAGCAAGGTAAGTTTAAATTTTCGCAGGCTTTAAAAAATCATTTAAAGGCCTTTTTTGAGCCACTAGTGATCCCGCGCAAGTTTCGCTATTTATCAGTTTTGCCTTACAACACACAAGGCAAACTTGAGAAAACGCAATTGGAGAAGTTGTTTGACTGATTTTGTATACAAACCGATTTGTGACGTAATAGAGCAAAGCCCTGAGCATGTGCAATTGCGTTTATTAATTCCTGAAAATTTATATTATTTTCAAGGTCACTTTACTCAAGCTGCTATTTTGCCAGGTGTTGCACAACTTGACTGGGTAATGCATTACTTAAACAAATATTTAAATGTAGATCCCCAAAAAGTGATCTCGGTTGATGCGTTGAAATTTCAAATTATTGTGCAGCCTAATTATCAAGTAGATTTACTACTTAAAAAAATTAAAGACACTAAATATAGCTTCAGTTACAGCTCAGAGCATGGCCAACATGCATCTGGTAAAGTTGTCCTTGCTGATGAATAAGAGTAACTGATAATGCCAAGCCAATATGGATTTGTGATCCCTAATTACAATCACGATTTAGTGATCCTCGATACGATCATTGCTTTAGCTAATTTTAAGTTGCCGATTATCTTGGTTGATGATGGAAGCAATGAAAAAACTCAGCGAATTCTTGAGCAAATTGATGCCCAGTTTGCGTTAGTAACTTTAGTACGCCGCACCGAAAATGGCGGTAAAGGGGCTGCAGTGCAAACCGGCTTAGCGCATGCGTATGAAGCTGGTTGGAGCCACGCAATCCAAGTTGATGCCGATGGCCAGCATGACTTAAATGATGTTGAACAGCTCATTGTTCGCTCGAAATTTCAGCCAAATGCATTGGTAAGTGGGCAGCCTATATACGATGAGTCTATTTCAAAAGGGCGCTACTATGGACGTTTTATTACTCACTTTTGGGTCTATATAGAAACTTTATCCTTTGCGCTCAAAGATACTATGTGTGGTTTTCGTATTTACCCACTCGCTGCCTATAGTCAGCTTATCAGTAGCACTAAGCTGGGGTATAAAATGGATTTTGACATAGAGGTGATGGTCAAACTGTTTTGGCAAGGCACACCGGTTGAATTTATTAAAACCAAGGTTCATTACCCTGAAAATGGCGTATCTCATTTTAATGTGTGGGACGATAACGTGTTGATTTCAAAAATGCACACGCGTTTGGTATGTGGCATGCTATGGCGTTTACCGCGATTAATAGCAAATAAATTTAAATAGGGATTATGCGTGTCTGAGCAAACAAAAATACCACAGAACAAAACGGAAAAACCATTTCATTGGTCACAGCTTAAAGAGCGTGGTTCAATGTTTGGTATTGAAGTACTGGTATTTATTTATAAAGTATTTGGTAAATGGCTGTTTAAAATTGTTTTAACACCCGTTATGTTTTATTTCTATGTCACAGGGCGTTTATCACGCCAAGCCATTTGGCATTATCTTGATAATCTCAATACCAGTATGGGTGAAAATAAACGCACTGGCTGGGCACGCTTTAAGCAAGGCTTTAAACTGTATTTTTCATTTGGAATGGCAATTTTAGATAAGTTTGATGCATGGCTTGGCAAAGTGAACATTAAAGACTTGGAAATAGCCACACCTGAAGGTTATCAGCAATTACTTGACGCTAAAGGTGCCGTGATTTTTAGTGCGCACTTAGGGAATATGGAAATTTGCCGTGCTATTTTCAGTATGGGGGATAATAAACGTCCACTCAATGTGATTACATATAACGAGCATACTCCATCATTCAACAATTTTTTGAAAAAAGTAAACCAAGATGCAGCAATTAATTTTATTCATATCAATAACTTTGGTCCAGATGATACAATTAAGTTAAAGCAAAAATTAGATGACGGTGAAGCGGTTATTATTTTTGCAGACCGTACTTCAGTTAATAATCCTAACAGTGTGCATCATGCTCCATTTTTAGGTGAAGAAGCCCCGTTTGCGGTGGGTCCTTTTGCATTAGCAAATATCATGGAATGCCCAGTGTTCTTAATGTTTTGTATTAACGAACAAGGGCGCTATAAAACGTATATAGAGAAGTTTGCTGACCCCATTAAAGTTAAACGTAAAGAGCGTCAAGCCTACTTTCAATCGATGGCGACTAAGTTCGCACAGCGTTTAGAGTTTTATTGTAAAAAAGCACCGTATCAATGGTACAATTTTTTTAATTTTTGGCAAAAAGCCACCGACAAAGATTCAAAGCCTAGCTAAATATCTGGAGAATGAAGTAAATGGAAAATAATAAATCAAACAACCTATTATTTGGCGCAGGCCGTTTAACAATTGAAGATATTATTAGTGTTGTTAAAGGTGATCGTGCCGTGGCGCTTTCAGGTGATAGTCATTTTGCAGAAAAAATTGATTCTGCAGTGGCCTTTTTAGACAAATTACTTGCTGAAGAAGGCCATATTTATGGTGTAACTACCGGTTATGGTGACTCTTGCACAGTGGAGATCCCATTGTCGTTAGTGCATGAATTACCAATGCATTTAACACGCTTTCATGGTTGTGGGCTAGGTGACTTTTTTACACCTGAGCAGGGTAAATTAATTTTAGCAGCGCGTTTAGCGTCATTATCGCAAGGGTATTCAGGTGTTAGCTGGGATTTACTAAAATTACTGGTTGAAATGATCAACCGAGATATTATACCTGTGATCCCACAAGAAGGTTCTGTAGGCGCAAGCGGCGATTTAACACCACTGTCATATGTTGCAGGCAGCTTAATAGGTGAGCGTGATACTTACTATAAAGATCAAGTTGTTAATTCGTTGGAGGCATTTGCTGCTGAAGGCTTAAAAGCAATTACACTGCGTCCTAAAGAAGGCTTGGCAATCATGAATGGTACGGCTGTTATGACCGCACTTGCATGTCAAGCATATGACCGCAGTGAGTACGCTAGCCGCTTAATGACGCGTATTACTGCCTTATCAAGCATTGCACTTAAAGGTAACAGTAATCATTTTGATGATATCTTATTTAGTGTTAAGCCTCACCCAGGTCAACAAAATGTTGCAAGTCGTATCCAACATGATTTAAACCATGTTGAGCATCCACGTAACTCGCATCGATTACAAGATCGTTACTCAATTCGCTGTGCACCACATGTAATAGGCGTGCTTGAAGATAGCCTGCCGTGGTTACGCAGCATGATCGAAAATGAACTAAATAGCGCCAATGACAATCCTATCATCGATGGTATTGGAGAGCATGTGCTGCATGGCGGTCATTTTTATGGTGGTCACATTGCGATGGCAATGGACTCAATGAAAAATTGCGTAGCAAACTTAGCTGATTTAGCGGATCGTCAAATAGCAACGTTAGTTGATGTGAAAATGAACCACGGTTTACCGTCTAATTTGAGTGCAGCATCTAGCGAACGCCGCTTTATCAACCATGGTTTTAAAGCAATACAAATTGGTTGTTCTGCATGGACTGCTGAAGCACTTAAGTTAACAATGCCTGCGAGTGTATTTTCTCGTTCTACTGAGTGTCACAATCAAGATAAAGTAAGTATGGGGACAATTGCAGCGCGTGATTGCTTACGTATTTTACAACTAACAGAGCAAGTATTAGCCGCAACATTACTGGCTGCCGTACAAGGTGTGCGCATTCGCATTTTAAATAACGAAATAGATGCCGCAGCACTTAATCCAGAGATCACCACAATGATTGATGATGTAGCTAGTTTTTGTGATTTACTAGAAGAAGATCGTCCAACTGATAAGTTACTTCGTCAAACGATTGAGTATATTCAGACGCAACGCTGGGCTTTGTATCCAACAGCTAAAGGTTAATTATGAAAAAATCCTACGCAATAGTCAGTGCTTATCTAGACATGGTTGTGCCGTTTTATGATGTTGATCCTATGCGCATTGTTTGGCACGGAAACTATGTAAAATATATTGAGGATGCACGCTGTGTATTACTCGATAAAATAGGTTACAACTACATTGCGATGGAAGAGTCAGGCTATATGTGGCCGATTGTTGATATGCGGTTAAAGTATGTTGCATCGGCTAAGTTTGGCTCACATATTCGTATCCATGCCGATTTGATGGAATTTGAAACGCGGATCAAAATAGATTACCGCATAGAATGTTTAGATACGAATAAGATACTCAATAAAGCGTATACAATCCAAGTTGCAATTGATATAGAAACCCAAGAGCTGCAATTTGAATCCCCTGCAGCCCTGACTGATAAAGTGCTTACTTATGTTGGGTAAACTTACGCAATGCCTCTTGTTATGTGCTTTGTTACTGAGCGGACACACACTTGCTAACGACTTTAGTAACTTTGAAGTAAAGCAGGGCAAGGGGCAATTTAGTCAAGCGAAGCATTTTACATTTTTGAAGCGAGCAATTAAATCACAAGGTGAATTTGTTATTTATGAACAACATGTTTATTGGCACACAATAGACCCTGTGAGCAGTGAGATGTTATTATTGCCCAGTGGTATTTATCGGCGTTTAAACACTGAGAAAGCATATCAAACAGTTACTAAAGACAAACAGCTCAATCGTTTGCTTGCAAAATTACTCAGTGGTGAAATTGACGAACATGATTGGAAAATAACAGCGATTGAACAGTGCTATAAGTTAATACCTAAGCTTGATGATGTGGCTCTTTTATTTGCAGTGGTAGAGTTATGTTCGGCGGATGAGAATCATCGACGTATTGTGATCACTGATCAGCAGAAAAATGAAACTCACATTAGCATGCAGATCACAAGCAAGGAGCTTACCGAAGGTGACATGAATGCCGTCAAACTCACCCATTAAATCGATAAGTTCTCGTACAAAGTTAGTACTTTGGCTAATACAGTTACTGCTTCTTATCGCGGGCTTAATCTATTTATGCTTGTTTAAGTCATTTTCTGTTGTTGCAGATATTAATCAGATTTTTACCGTTGAGCAAAGTGACGATATTCGCGTGGTCAGTGAGCGAATTGAACAACAGCATTTACGTCAGCACGTGTTACTCGTTGCTCATGAGAAGCGTGATAACGCAATTGAATATGCAGAGCAAGCAGCTGCATCACTTCGTACAATTAATGGCATTACTGTCAATCTTAGATTTGGATCATTACCCCAGCTCGACTCGATAGTAAAAGACTACATCCCTTATCAACATGCGTTTGTAAGTAATGCTTATAAAAATGTGCTCAGCATTGGCAGTGCCGATGATGTCTTCACGTATCAATTTAGTTTACTAAATGAAATGGGATCCCCTTGGGTTGCCTCGACCCTTGAAATTGATCCAAGTTTGAGTTTAGCTGATTTTTTTAATCAACAAAATTTGCCCACGACGGGACTTAAAAATGATCAGGGCTATTTGATTGCCCAACAGATGAACCAAGCTGGCGCTTCTATTTATTATGTACTAGTTAATTTTGTGAGTGCGGGGACGGGCTTAGATCTAAATATTGCAAATGACATAGCGACAAAAATTGCAGAACTAAAGCAGCAAAACAAAGAGCATACAACTGGTGTTCACTATCTTGCGACGGGTGCTGCTTTTTTTACTGCTAATGCCAGTAACAGTGCTCAAACTGAGATGAAGGTGTTTGGCGGCATTTCCATTATTGCAACCTTGCTATTGATTTTAGCAATCTATCGTAGCGCATTGAGTGTTTTGTGTACGCTATTTGTGATTTCAGTCAGTATGTTATACGGCTATAGTGCATTGCGCTTATTTTTCACTGAAGTGAATATATTGACGTTAGTGTTTGCGGTCACTTTAATTGGTATTGCTGCGGATTACAGTTTTCATGCTTTAAGTGAATTACGCTTTAGCAAATTAAATCGCAGCAACCCATTATTAAGTATTCGCAGCTCGTTATTACTTGGTTTTATTACCACGACCGCAGGTTACTTAATTTTAGTTTTTACCCCATTGAGCTTATTTCAACAAATTGCCGTGTTTACTATGGCCGGTTTATTGGGAGCATTACTTACGGTATTACTTGTCTATCCGAGTTTGGCCGGTTTTATAGTAAAAAAACCAACCGCTATCCCAGGCTTTATTACACGGTTAAATCGTTGGCAGAAGATTCTGGTAAAAAAACGTGTAAATGGGCGTTGGCAAATCGCTTTATTAGTCCTGCTACTTGGGGGAATAAGTCTGGTCGAAAACGTGGACGATCCGCGTACGTTTTATCAAAGCTCAGCTGATTTAATATCACAGCAACAGCAAATCACAACAATATTAAATGCGCAGTGGGATAGCCCCTATATTTTAATTGCAGGTGATACACCTGAACAAACACTGCAACGCTCTGAGCAATTGATAGAGCCACTTACTCAGTTACAACAACAAGGAGTGTTGAGTGCTTACGCTAGTATTAGCCAGTGGCTACCTTCGATTGCTACGCAAATACAATCACAGCAATTAGTAAAAAATGCACAGCAGTCAGGCTTATTCGAGCAGCTCAATACGGTGCTTGGGCTAGTCGTTGGTAGTACACCGAGTGATTATAAACAATTGGATTTTACGACATGGCAAAAAAGCCAAGTTGCAGCTTTATTTAATGACCAATGGTTACAAATTAATGGTCGATTTTACAGTATTATTAAGCTCAAAGGCATTAATGACTCTAAAGAAATTGACCGTATATTAAATAACTACAGCGAGGTTGTTTTTGTTGATAAAGTATCAGCCGTAGGTAAGAAAATAGGGCAGTTTAGGCATCATTTAATTCTTATTTACGCATTAGCTCTGATTGCTGCAATGTTGGTTTTTTGGCTACGCTATGGCGTTATTAATGCTATTACAGCGGTAAGCCGACCAGTAATAGCAATGATAATTGCGTTAGCTATGAGTGCTTTGTTTTTTGGTAGTTTAAGTGTGTTTAATTATGTAGCAGGGATACTGATCCTCGCCTTAGGCTTAGATTATTGTGTATTTTATGCGGAGCATGGTCATTGTGAAAAAATCACTTTGACCACGCTAATATCAGCACTGAGTTCACTGCTGGTCTTTGCAATTTTAATCGTTAGTTCAACGCCAGCTGTTAGTCAGTTTGGTTTTACAGTATTTATAGGCGTGGTGGTAGTGTTTACTATTTCTCCGCGTCTTGCTCTTGTTTCGAAAAGGAATATTTAATGACATCGACAGATTTTGATGTAACTATCATAGGTGCTGGCCCATCGGGGACAGTTGCCGCATGTTTATTAATGCAACATGGTTTGAGTGTGTGTTTAATTGAACGAGATGAATTTCCTCGTTTCTCTATTGGTGAAAGCTTATTACCTCAATCGATGGATTATTTACGCCAAGCTAATATGCTTGACGCGTTACTTGATAATGCAGATAAACTTGGCTTTCAATTTAAAAATGGGGCTGCCTTTTATCGCAGTGGTCACCACACTAACTTTAATTTTGAAGAAAAATTTAGTGAAGGCCCAGGCACGACTTATCAAGTTAAGCGAGCTGAATTTGATCATTTGCTCGCAGAAGAAGCAATAAAGCAAGGCGCAACCATTCGTTTTGGGCAAAATGTAACGAACTTTACTGCAGATGATAGTGGGACTTGTCTTGATGTTGTTGATTTAAAAACACAACAGCAGAGCAAAATAACCGCTCGCTTCACTTTAGATGGCAGTGGTTTTGGCCGTGTGCTTCCTCGTTTACTTGATCTAGAAGAGCCAAGCGAACTGTCACCACGAAAAGCAATCTTTACTCATTTTAAAGATAATATTGATTGCCCTAAGTTTGACCGCAATAAAATATTGATCACCGTCCATCCTGAGATCCCTGATATATGGTATTGGTTGATCCCATTTGGTGATAGTACTGTCAGTGTGGGTGTTGTAGGTGAAACAGCGCAAATAGAAAAACCAGATCAAAGCCTTGAGCAAACTTTACTTAACTTCATTCATGAAGACGATAACTTATCAACATTGTTAGCCGATGCTGAAATTATTGCTCAAGTGCGCACTATTGGTGGCTATTCCGCTAACGTAAAGCATTTACATGGTGATAAGTTTGCATTGCTAGGAAATGCTGGCGAGTTTTTGGACCCGGTCTTTTCATCTGGTGTAACAATTGCACTTCGATCTGCGGTACAAGCAAGTGAATTAGTCGTAAAGCAATTACAAGGCGAAGACGTTGATTGGCAAAATGAATATGAAGTGCCGCTGCGTGAAGGGATCACGGTATTTAAATATTTTGTAAATTCGTGGTATGACACCAGTTTACAGTCTGTGATTTTTTTCGCGGATGGGCAACCTGATGTCAAAGCCATGATTTGCTCAATTTTAGCCGGTTATGCATGGGATAAAACAAACCCATTCGTTAAAAATACTGCACGGGGTTTACGTATTTTAGAACAAATATGTGAGCCAGATAACGCAGCACAAGACACTGCTGTCGTTTAAATGCGAGTGTTAAAAATACAGGTTAATAATCATTTGAAAATAGTACTTATAACCTCAGTAATATGGTTATTAAGTGCGTGTCAAATGGCGTATACACCAGTGCAAAATACGGCGATGTTTGAGCTAATGCCAGTCCCTACGGAACTTAATAATGGCGGGTGGTTAGAGAAATTTGAGTTCTCAGGCGTAGTTGAACAGTCGATGTTGGTATCTACAGAGTTTGTTAAACCAATGATCAGTGTTGCTGCTTTAAGTTTTGAGGGAGTGCCGCTTACACAGTTACAGTTTGATACGCATACTCAGCAATTAACAACGAGCAATACTTTAGAAATTGATCTTGATGGCAAAAAAATTATTTACGATATGCAAAGTGCATTTTGGCCATTAACTTCACTTGAACAATCGATAAATGAGCACTGTAGAGTCGTTGAGCTCACTGTTGATGGTCAAGTAACGCGCCGGTTCTATCGCAATGAAATCTTGGTTCGTGAAATAACGTATACTGGTGCTCTGACTCAGTTAATTGAGTTTGAGCAAAAGTACCGCTTAAAAATAGAAAGATTAGAAGAATATTAATATGCAGCAACCGCTATTTATCAGTCATTACGCCATGATCAATGCCTTAGGGCGAGATAATCAAAGTATCAAGCGTAACTTATTAGCTGGCAATCAGTCAGGAATTGTTAGTAATGATACTTTGTTAAACGAAGGCCCTATTTTTGTTGGGGCCGTGCAAGGTGAGTTACCAACATTGAATGATAGGGCGATCGAGTTTCAAACCCGTAATAACCAATTAGCAGCACTTGCCATCGCGCAACTCGCAGATCCAATTGCAGAGCTTAAACAGCAATATGGCGCCCAGCGTATTGCCGTTATTGTAGGTACGAGTACTTCAGGGATTGCTCAAGGTGAGCAGGCAATGAAAGCTCGTCACGCGCAGGGAGAATTTCCAAGCGAATATCATTATCAGCAGCAGGAAATGGATAACCTGGCACAGTTCATTTGTAGTGAACTGGGATTGCAAGGTATCGCGTTAACCCTTTCAACGGCGTGCTCTTCAAGTGCAAAGGCCTTTGCGACAGCTCAAGAAATGATTGCATCAGGCCTCGCGGATGCCGCTATTGTTGGTGGTGTTGACAGCTTATGCGGTATGACCGTCAACGGTTTTTCTGCTTTAGCATCAACTTCTGCGGGTGTATCTAATCCATCGAGCCGTAACCGCGATGGTATTAATTTAGGTGAAGCTGCGGCGTTGTGCATCGTACAAAAGCAAGGGCGAGTAAAATTATTAGGTGTAGGTGAGTCAAGTGATGCGCATCATATGTCAGCGCCGCACCCACAAGGGGAGGGCGCGGCGGCGGCGATGACCGCTGCACTTAATGCTGCATCTTATCAAGCGGGTGATGTTGATTATGTCAACTTACACGGTACAGCAACACCAAAAAATGATGAAATGGAAGCCATTGCTGTAGCGACAGTGTTTGGTAAAGATACGCCATGCAGTTCTTCAAAAGGAATGATTGGTCATACATTAGGCGCAGCAGGTGCAACTGAAGTTGGGCTATGTTGGCTATTAATAGGTGGTTCTGATTATGCACCTCATATATGGGATGGCCAACAAGATGAGAGTTTACCCGCAATCAACCTTGTTGCAGTAGGAACTCAACACCCAACTAAAATAACCACGTGCTTGTCAAACTCTTTTGCGTTTGGCGGCAATAACGTTAGTGTATTAATCGGATTATAGTTATGACCGTTCACCAAATTGAAGATGTATTACCGCACACCGCACCGATGATTTTAATTGATAGCTTAGATAGCTACGACGAAGAGAGTGGTCGTTGCTCGGTAACGATTACCCCAAACAGTAATTTTTATAATCCACAATCACAAACAGTGCCAAGTCATGTTGGTATTGAATATATGGCGCAATCGATTGCCGCATATGCTAATGCCAATCAAATAGATAGTGGTGCGACAGTCGCGATAGGCTTTTTAGTGAGTAGTCGCAAATATAAAATACATTGTAATGGTTTTAAACTAGGCAGTAAGCT
This sequence comes from Pseudoalteromonas sp. Ld20, assembly GCF_045064175.1. Lineage (NCBI taxonomy): Bacteria > Pseudomonadati > Pseudomonadota > Gammaproteobacteria > Alteromonadales > Pseudoalteromonadaceae > Pseudoalteromonas > Pseudoalteromonas sp. Ld20. The sequence goes on along the minus strand of NZ_JBISHB010000023.1, from coordinate 113,977 downwards.
TACAATTGATGTCACAAAACTTTATAGCGAACCCAATGGTTTAAGCGCGTTTGAATGTGTGATTCGAGAAGGCAATAGCATTTTAGTTGATGCCAAAATAAATGTTTTTCAACCTGAAAATCCAGAACAATTTTTAGCGGAGCAACTGTAATGTCACGACGTGTATTAGTCACAGGTTCAAGTAAAGGTATTGGTAAAGCGGTGGCTTTGCAACTGGCCAAAGATGGCTTTGATATTAGCTTACATTGTCGTTCAGGCATAGAGGCAGCGGAGCAAGTAAAAATTGAGATCAGCGCATTAGGTGTTAATGTTGATATTCTGCAATTCGATGTAGCCGATAGAGCGACTGCAAAAGCGGTACTTGATGATTATGTTGAGCAACATGGTGCTTTTTATGGTGTAGTCTGTAATGCAGGCATTACTGCGGATACGGCCTTTCCAGCAATGACTGATGATGAATGGGACAGTGTTATCCACACTAACCTAGATGGTTTTTATAATGTGCTTCATCCACTGGTTATGCCAATGGTCCGCACCCGTAAAGGTGGCCGTATTGTTGCTATGTCATCAGTCTCTGGTGTTGCAGGCAATCGTGGGCAAGTCAATTATAGTGCATCAAAAGCGGGCGTGATTGGTGCATCAAAAGCGTTGGCAGTTGAATTAGCAAAACGTAAAATTACCGTAAATTGTGTCGCGCCTGGTTTAATTGATACGGGTATGACTGATGACCTTCCAATTGCAGAAATGACTAAAATGATCCCAGCGAACCGCATGGGAAGCGCTGATGAAGTTGCAGCAGCTGTTGCATTTTTAATGTCTGATGGAGCAAGTTATATTACTCGTCAGGTACTTCAAGTTAATGGTGGAATGGCGTAATGAAACGTGTAGTAGTAACAGGTATGGCGTCAATCACTGCGCTTGGTGATAACTGGGATGAGTTTAAGGCTGCTTTAGTAAAAGGCGAAAATGCCGTTAAGCAGATGAAAAGCTGGGAATACATAGATGGTTTGAATACTAATCTCGCTGCCCCAGTTGAAAATTTTAGTCGCCCTGCACATTATTCACGTAAAAAAGTACGTTCGATGGGACGAGTATCGTTGATGTCGACCGTTGCGACAGAACGTGCACTTGAACAAGCTAAATTATTAGAACACCCCTCGCTTACTGATGGCTCAACCGGTGTATCGTATGGTTCGTCAATCGGCTCAACTGAACCGCTGGTGTCATTTGGTCGGATGATGGAAACTGGCTCTATGAATGGTGTAACGGCAACCAGTTATATTCAAATGATGGCGCATACGGCTCCTGTAAATGTAGGGGTGTTTTTTGGCCTTAAAGGACGTGTTATTACTACTAGTTCAGCGTGTACCTCTGGCTCACAAGGCATCGGTTATGCCTATGAAGCAATCAAGTTTGGTCGCCAAAAGTTAATGGTTGCTGGTGGTGCTGAGGAACTATGTGTTACTGAAGCTGCTGTATTTGATACACTTTATGCTACCAGCACGCAAAATGACACACCAAAAATGACACCACGTCCGTTTGATAAAAGCCGTGATGGGTTAGTTATAGGTGAAGGCGCGTCTACGCTTATTTTAGAAGAATATGAACATGCAAAAGCACGTGGTGCGACAATTTTAGCTGAAATAGTTGGCTTTGGTTGTAACTCTGACGGTCAGCATGTCACTCAGCCGACTGCATCTACAATGCAAGTAGCGATTGAAATGGCGTTACAGGATGCTGATTTATCTGCGGATGAAATTGGTTATGTAAGTGCCCATGGAACATCAACTGATCGAGGTGACATTGCAGAATCCCATGCAACTTTTAATGCTTTAGGTACAAAACCAATTAGCTCGCTTAAAAGTTACTTGGGGCATACTTTAGGTGCATGCGGCGCGATTGAAGCGTGGGCAAGTATTAATATGATGAGCGATAATTGGTTTGCCCCAACGATCAATTTAACAGAGATTGATAGTGAATGTGCCCCGCTTGATTACATCACTGAGCAAGGTCGTGAGATACACACTGATTATGTAATGAGTAATAACTTTGCATTTGGTGGGATTAATACATCACTTATTTTTAAGCGTTTTAGAGGTGAATAAAATGCGCTGGCTACTATTATTGTTTACTCTATTTAGTGGTGCTGTTTTATCCGCTTCTAAGCTGGAAATTGGTGGTGGCGTTTTTGCGGCTGATATTCCCCATTATTTAGGCTCAGATCAAAGTGAGCAATATATATTGCCAGTGCCCTATATCCGTTATCAAAGTGATGAGTTAGATTTAGATCGTAATAACCTAACAGGGTATTTATGGCAACATGATAAATTGCATTTAGATATTTCAGCAGGGGTTAGTTTAGCGGTTGATAGTAAAGATAACCAGGCACGAGAAGGGATGGAAGACCTTGATTGGGTCTTTGAACTCGGTCCTTCATTAAATTACTACTTACTAGGGTCACCTAAAGCCGAAGAACAGTTATATGTTGGTTTATTTACTCGTAAAGCAATGGCGACGGATTTTAGTTCACTGACAAATGCAGGGTGGCGGTATGGGCCGAGTGTTTATTTTGAAACCCTTTTGTTAACGGGTGATAATTATGAAATAACCACCACTATCCGAGCGAATGTAAACTTTGCTGATAGTCGTTATTTAAATTATTTCTATGGTATATCAGCGTTAAATAGCCGTATAAATCGCAGTGAATTTACCGTTGGTTCAGGATATTCAGGTACAGATTTATCTTTAGGGGTAAATTTTGATACTAAAAAATATTGGCTGGGTGGATTTGTGAAATATCACCACTTAGCAGATAGTAAACAGCAACGTAGTCCTTTAATTAAACAAGATAGTAATGTCTCAGTTGGTTTTGGTGTTGCATGGAAATTTTATACTCAACAAGGAAAATAAAGATGAAAATAGTTTATAGCGCTCTGTTATTGGCGACTACTTTAATAACAACAGCTGTTGAAGCGCGTGACGATATAACTAAATACCCAATTCAACAACTGCTAGAAAGCAGTAAAGCAAAGGATGCTTTATTAGATATTCCATTGTATTTTGCAGATCAAAGCTACAGTAAAGAAAGCAGTAAATACGGTGAAGTGATCAGTAATAAAAAAACCAATGCATTTGGTAAATCTGATACTGAAGCATGCGAATGGGTGATGCTTAGTGCGCTAAAAGCACTACAGCAACGTGCTGTTAAAGAGGGGATGAATGCGGTTGTTAATATTCAGTCGTATTATAAAAAACGTAAATTCATTAGTAGCACTGAATATGAATGCGGCGCGGGCACAATTATGGCCGGTGTGGCATTAAAAGGCACTTTAGTTAAGTTATAACTAACTGCTTACTTCAAATTGCTGTATAATTTGCGACCCTTGATAATGTGGCCGCAGGTTATACAGCATGAATTTTAAATCTTTTAGTTTTGCCCCTGAACTTCTTCAGGCGTTAGATGAACTTAACTATCACACCCTTACGCCCATTCAACGTAATGCTATTCCAGCAGTGCGTAAAGGCAAAGATGTTTTAGCCAGTGCCCAAACAGGCACAGGTAAAACAGCTGCATTTGCTCTACCTATTATTCAAAAGTTATCTGAAGTTGAGCATACGCCAACAAATGCACCGCGTGCATTAGTATTAGCACCTACTCGTGAACTTGCAGAGCAAATAGCCAATAATTTTAAAGATTTTGCTAAGTATACTGCTCTTAAAACCGTTTGCCTTTTCGGCGGTGTTAACATAGCAGGTCAAGCGAATGGTCTAAAAGAGGGGGTAGATGTCGTTGTTGCTACTCCGGGTCGTTTACTTGATCATATTCGCCTTGGTAACTTGAGCCTTGCTCAGGTTAAGCATTTAGTTCTTGATGAAGCTGACCGTATGCTTGATATGGGCTTTATTGGTGATATGCAAACCGTGATCAATGCCTGTGCTGATGAGCGCCAAATATTATTATTTTCGGCTACATTCCCAGCGGCAATTAAGCAGTTTGCAAGTAAAGTGTTAAAGCAAGCGGAAATTGTGCGCGTTGATCAAACAAACAGCACTGCAGCAACTGTACATCACGTTGTTTACCCAGTAGAAGAGCGCCGTAAGCAAGAATTACTATCTGAACTTGTTGGAAAAAAGAACTGGCAGCAAGTGCTTGTGTTTGTAAATATGAAAGACACAGCTGACGAGTTAGTCAAAGAACTTAATCTTGATGGTATTCCTGCGGCCGTATGTCATGGTGATAAGACGCAAGGTAATCGTCGTCGCGCATTAAGTGATTTTAAAGCGGGTAAAGTTCGCGTGCTCGTAGCAACTGAAGTGGCCGCGCGAGGTATCGACATCGATGGTTTACCGCGTGTGATCAATATTGATTTACCATGGCTTGCAGAAGATTACGTACATCGTATTGGCCGTACTGGCCGTGCTGGTAATCAAGGTGAGGCAATTTCGTTTGTAAGCCGTGAAGAAGAAAATACTTTATTCGAAATTGAAACCCTAATAGGTCAAAAAATTGAGCGTGAATACTTACCAGGTTATAAAGTAAGTAACCGTGAAGTACTGATTGATAAAATTGGTAAAAAACCGTCTCATTTACGTCGTTCGCGCAGTAATAAAGTCTCTGGTCAAGCAACGGGTGAAGCTCGTGCAAAAAACCGTTCGCGTATTTCAGGTGTACGTAAAAGCCTTAAAGGCGAAAAGCTTGCTTTGAAAAAGTAATATTAAAAGTACACAAAGTGATAAAGCCTGAGTTTACTCAGGCTTTTTTGTTACTCTTATACCAATCGACTTAAATATTTAACCATCCTAGCGAGCTAAATAAAGCGCTAACTGCGTTATAATTTTTTCATGTACGACTGGATGCAGGAGGTAGAGCAATGCAGAAGCAATTGCCGAGAACAACACCATGTCAAAATTTATGCCTTGTTATCACTCCACTTACCAGTCGCTATAATTGGTCAGTAACTTAACACGATTGGTATTACTTAAAATATGGGCATAAAAAAGCCCCAACTTGTGGAGCTTACATCAAATTAAGTCAAAAACTTGGTTATGTGTTTTTCTCAATCATTGATAATGCTAAAGCTTCGGCTGCTTTTATCCCATCAATACCTGCGGAAAGAATACCACCTGCGTAGCCCGCACCCTCACCGGCAGGATATAAGCCTAGGGTATTAATGCTTTGCATACTCTTATCGCGTTTGATGCAAATAGGTGATGAAGTGCGTGTTTCAACACCCGTCAATAATCCATCATTAGTTGAAAAACCACGAATTTGCTTGTTAAATGCAGGGATTGCTTCACGGATGGCGTCAATTGCAAAACGTGGTAGCACTTTTGCCAAATCAGTTAGCTTAATGCCTGGAGTATACGAAGGTTTAACATCACCTAATGTACTTGAGTCTTTCCCTTTTAAGAAGTCACCAATTAATTGTGCAGGTGCGTCATAATTACTGCCACCTAACTCGTATGCTTGTTCTTCGAGTTTGCGCTGCAAATCAATGCCAGCTAGTGGATGCCCTGGAAAATCTTCATCGGGGGAAATGCCCACAACGATAGCGCTGTTTGCATTGCGTTCACTGCGTGAATATTGGCTCATGCCGTTGGTAACAACGCGACCTTCCTCTGATGTTGCAGCAACCACAGTTCCACCCGGGCACATACAAAAGCTGTAAACAGTCCGGCCATTGTCGCAATGATGTACAAGTTTATAATCAGCTGAACCAAGAATTGGATTGCCCGCATTCGTACCAAAACGGCATTCATCAATCATTGATTGCTTATGCTCAATTCTAAAGCCAACAGAAAATGGTTTTGCTTCAACGTAAATACCTTTGTCATGCACCATTTGAAAAGTATCACGGGCACTGTGACCGACAGCAAGCACAACATGACGAGTATTGAGTTGCTCGCCTGATGAAAGTTTAAGACCGGTAACTTGACCGTCTTCTAGTAAAATATCATCGACACGTGTGCTAAAACGAATTTCACCGCCAAGCGCTTCAATGCTTGCACGCATTTTTTCAATCATGGTAACGAGTTTAAAGGTACCGATATGAGGTTTGCTTACGTACAAAATTTCCTCTGGTGCACCTGCGGTTACAAATTCAGTAATTACTTTTCGACCATAATGCTTTGGATCTTTTACTTGGCTATATAGTTTGCCGTCAGAGAATGTACCTGCGCCGCCTTCACCAAATTGTACATTTGACTCCGTATTTAAAGTACGTTTACGCCAAAAACCAAATGTATCTTTTGTGCGTTCGCGTACTTCTTTACCGCGTTCTAATATAATAGGTTTGAAGCCCATTTGTGCCAATATCAAGCCTGCAAATAAACCACAAGGCCCAAAACCAATAACAACAGGACGCTCTTGGATTGTGGAAGGTGCCTTACCTACAAACTTATAGCTGGTATCAGGTGCGACTTTAACGTGTTGATCTTTTGAAAACTTGTCGAGTAGTTGCTCTTCATTATCAACGACAATATCAAGTGTATAAATGAGTAAGATTGCGGTTTTCTTACGTGCGTCGTAACCACGTTTAAAGACGTTAAAACTGTGAAGTTGATCTGCATTAATGGCAAGCTTGGTAATAATGGCTTGTTCAATTGCGTCTTCGCTATGCTCAAGAGGCAGTTTTATTTCTGTTAAACGTATCATATTTAATCTCTATTAGGTGTCTTAGCAGTCACTTTGGCGAACCGCTCACAATGGCGCGTATTTTACGTTAATTTAAGCTGCGATGGCAGTGATTATTTATTGTATTTTTTCAAGCGTTGGGTATGATCCAGCGCTGTTGTTGAGTAAATATAGGCATAGTAAGAATATGGCATTTGTAGTCACTGAAAATTGCATTAAATGTAAATACACGGACTGTGTATCAGTATGCCCTGCAGATGCGTTTTATGAGGGGCCTAACTTTTTAGCAATTAGTCCAATTGATTGTATTGATTGTGGTTTATGTGTACCTGAGTGTCCTGCTGAAGCAATATATCAAGAAGATGAATTACCCGAATCGCAAAAAGATTTTACCGAACTTAATGCTGAACTTGCACTTGTGTGGCCGAGAATAACTGAAGTTAAACCCGCACCAGATGATGCAGACACCTGGAATGGCGTTGCAAACAAACTAAAATTAATCGAAAGTTAATTTAAATACCATTTCACCTCCAATTTATTAATTATTAATAACATTTATTTAATTAAACTATTAACAAATGACCCTGCTTGAATTAAACTTTACGAATTAATTTACTCCTGATGAGTAATCTGATTCTAAACGGATGTTTATGCAGCTTCTAAAATCGATAAATATAAAAGTATTCTTTGTCGTACTGACAGTATGTAGCTTCTTTAGCGTAGCTGAAAAGCAACAATTCAATCTGGCCCATATTGATAAAAGTATCGATATAGACGGCCAACTCAATGAACCCCATTGGCAACAAGCCACATTAGTTGCTCTGAAATATCAAAATGAACCTAATGAAAAAGGTACGCCACCGGTAAAAACTGATGCCTACCTGTATGAAGATGGCAGCTATCTATATGTTGGTTTTATTGCATACGATAATGATCCGAGTCAAATACGTGCAGCATTAAGAGACCGAGATACTTTATGGTCTGACGATAATGTCGCAATAATGATTGATACATTCAATGATGAACGTACAGGCTATGAGTTTTATGTAAATCCGCTGGGTGCTCAAGGGGATATGCGTATGACTGATACAGATGGCTGGAGTGAAGACCCATCTTGGAATGCAATTTGGGATAGCGCCGGTCAAATTACTGAGCAAGGCTATGTGGTGGAAATGCGAATTCCATTTACCGCATTGCGATTTCCTAAAAATAAAGCGGATATGACATGGAGTTTTGCTGCGTGGCGAAATTATCCTCGTGATGTGACATACCAAATGTCGAACGTCGGATTTGACCGTGACACAAAATGCAGCTTTTGCCAATTTGACAAAATTACTGGCTTTAATGCCATGGAGCCTAGTAAAAATATTCAAGTAACACCAACTTTTACAGCACTACGTCATGATGTTAAAGACACAGTGCCTGGCGATTGGGAAAATGGTGATATTGATACTGAAGCTGGTTTAGATTTACGCTGGGGGATCACGCAAGATGCGGTGATCAATGCAACAATTAACCCTGATTTCTCACAAGTGGAAGCAGATGAGTTAGAGCTGGATGTAAACACCACCTATTCAATTTATGTTGCTGAAAAGCGCCCCTTCTTTTTAGATGGCGCATCGTATTTTAAGAGTAGTCTATTTGAATTACTTTATACCCGTACTATTGCAGAGCCTGAAATTGGCGCAAAAATAACAGGTAAAACCAATAACCATAGCTATGGTTTTATGTATGCTGATGATGAAAATACCAGTGTGTTATTACCTACAAATCAAGGTTCAGGTTTTGCTAACTTAGGGGGTAAATCAAAAGCCTCAGTAGGGCGTTATCAATATGATATAGGCGAACAAGGTACCATTGGCGTAATGACTACCCATCGTGAATCAGCTGATTATCATAATACGGTATTGTCTCTTGATGGTAGTTACTGGTTTAACCAAACAGATAGTTTAATGTACCAAGTTGCTACCGCAGACACGAAGAATTCGACTTACCTTGTTGATAAATATAATTTAAAGCAAGATCAATCAGATCAAGCCTATAAAATTGAATTTACACGAGAAAAGCGTGATTATGAGTTATATGCAAGTTACGAGCACGTGGGTGAAGATTACCGTACTGATTTAGGTTACCAAGCAAAAGTTGATTACAAAAAAGTAAATCTAGGGGGCGGTCAAACCTGGTATCTCGATGCTGATAACATCATAACAGAATATTCATATGAAGCTGATTGGGATAAATCATGGGCACTTGATGGCCGCTTACTTGAAGAAGAATATGAAGCAGTTGTTGAATTAAATGGACAGTTACAGTCATTTTTACAATTTGGTTTAACCCACCGAAATGAAAATTATTATGATGAGTTTTATAACCAAAACATTGGTTTTGTGTACGGTGGGTTTAATCCAACTAATGACATTCGTTTAACATTATACAGTGAATTTGGCAGTAAAATAGATTATAGCAATGAGCAGCTAGGTGAGTTACTGGCCATTGAACCTGAGTTTACTTGGGATATTAATGACCATTGGCAAGTGCAATTAGAGCATAGCTATAGTCGTTTGAATGCTCAAAATGGCGAGCGAATTTATACTGCTAATCAAACTGATTTACGTATTTACTATAAATTTAATATGCGCTCTATGCTTAAACTGGTTATGCAGTTTGAAGATATTGACCGTAATAAAGAGGCCTATTATTATGCTGTTAATCAGACGAATCGAGAGTTAGGTAATCAGCTAATTTATTCTTACAAGATCAATGCTCAAACACTGTTTTACTTAGGGTATTCTGATAAAGGTTACCAAAATGATTCGCTGAAAAGTTTAGAACGAAATCAACGTACGTTTTTTACAAAGCTTAGCTATGCATGGCAGCTTTAAAGGAACAGTTACTTTAAGCGTTAACCGTACTTTATTAGAATTTGAAAGCCCTAATGTTAGGGCTTTTTACTTTTGAGCTAGAGATTACGTAAATAGGCTTCAACAAACTGAGCTTGATTTGGGGCTTTTGGCGCTGTTTTAAATTGAATTAACGTATCGGTGTGGCGTAGCTTTAGTTCATCAGCAAACTCACATGAAATTTTTCCAAACCGCTGTGCTTTCGTTTTAAATTCAGGTTGTTTTTTACATTGTTGTGCCAAGCTTGTTGCAATTTGAGCACAATAAGCACCGACAGCGTAGGTCTGCAGTATTTTATCATCAAGTTCTTGCCAATTAACTGTTGTTGTAATGTTTTTACCGCAAAACTTATTAAGTTCTTTGGTTGCAGCAGTTAATGCTATTTGCGATTGTTTAATGCTATTGTCACGATCAAACTTAGCCAATTTTAGTTGTATACCTTGTTCTTGTTGTGCCTGATATTGCGCATATACATCTTCAGAAATAGCGGTTGAGCGTTTATCTTTTAGTTCTGATAAGTAAATACCTTGTCGTGTATTCGGCAAATATAGCGTGTAGTTGCAACAGCTATAGCTTTTTCCTTTTGTGATTAAAGCGCGTTGTTCACCATCAAAAGTGTATTTATAAGCTTCAATACTGCCGTGAGGTTTTAAGTCAGTTAAAAAAACGACTTCATCAATTGGGCTATTAACACCGACCACTTTAATTAAAGCCTGAGACTTATCTCGGCTTTCAATGATCGTTACATGTTCGCCACTGGATGACTCTAAAAGAATAGGGTATTTTTGAAATTCAATTGCTTGAGCTGAGGAACAAAATAGAGCAAGTAAAAGTAGAATTTTTTTCATTTTTAAATCCATTTAAGTAAGTTGGGGTGAGTTTAACAATCGAGATTTATAATTAAAACAACTAATTATTACCCTCCGTTTATTATTTTTTTATTAGCGTGTTTTGATAGCGGGTAACTTCATCTGTGACAACTGATTCTAAACTTTTTAAACCCCATTGCTTACCGATTGCTATTGCTTGCTCAATGGGCAGTTTAAGCTCAGTTGCATGGTATACAGCAACAAGGGCACCGACACGATTGCTGCTGGCACAATGCAATAAAGTTGCCTCAGATGATGTTTCATTTAGCAATTTCTGTAATAAAATAGCGTTTGTAACATTTATATCAGCCTTTGAAGTTATTGGTAATGCCGCGTATTGCAAACCAAGTGTATTTACAACATCTTCTTCATCCCACTGAGTTTCATTTTTACCGCGTAGGTTTATAATATGCTTTACCCCTTTGTCAGCAAGTTGCGAAAGCTGTGCTTGTGTCGGCTGCCCTGAGGTATAAATATTTTCTTGAGGGTTAGCGAAATTGTTTAGCTTTATTAACTCAATTACTTGAGGATTTTTTTGTTCTGCTATGCAAGGTGTACTTAATAAACAGCAAGTAAATAAGATGAGAAAAAGTGCTTTCATAGTTGAGGCCTCATTTGGTAGGTATAAATGTAATAATGCCAGCGGGTGCTGGCATTATTAAAATATTATTAAGGAGTATAATAAATGGGTGAGTCAGGCCCAACAGGTAAGCCTAGAACAAAGACCCACAGATAGAACAAGGCGACCCAACCAACAAAGAATATCATGCTATATGGCAGCATCGTAGCGACGAGTGTACCAATTCCCATGTCTTTTTTATACTTAGTGGCTACCGCGAGTATGAGCCCAAAGTAACTCATCATTGGTGTGATTAAATTAGTAACAGAGTCACCAATACGGTACGCGGCTTGAATTGTCTCTGGTGCATAACCAATTAACATAAGCATTGGTACAAAAATAGGGGCGGTTACGGCCCATTGCGCCGATGAAGAGCCTAAACTTAAATTAACTAAAGCACACATAAAAATAAAGAGTACGAATACCTCGGGGCCAGTCAGATTAAGCGCTTGTAACATAGCAGCGCCATTGATTGCTAAAATAGTGCCTAAATTTGTCCATTTAAAAAATGCGACGAATTGTGCTGCAAAGAATACCAATACAATGTACATGCCCATTGAACTCATGCTTTTGCTCATAGCATCAATGACATCTTTATCATTTTTCATGGTGCCGACAACACGACCATACACAAACCCAGGAATACCAAAAGTAACAAATATAAATACGACAATCCCTTTTAAAAATGGTGATTGTGTAACTAGACCAGTTTCTGGATTACGCAAAATGCCATCAGCAGGCACAATAGTCCACGCTAATAATAGTGATACAACTAATAAAGAAAACCCTGCCCATTTTAAGCCTGACTTTTCAACGGCTGTTAAACCTTGAATATTATTTTGCTCTAAATCTGCACTTGCATCATCAGGGTTGTATTTACCAAGGCGTGGTTCAACAATTTTTTCGGTGACTAAGGTACCTAGAACTGCGATAAGTAAAACCGAAATCATCATGAAATACCAGTTAGCTTCTGCGCCAACTTGATAAGTAGGATCGATCATTTGTGCTGCAGGAGTAGTGATACCCGCAAGTAATGGATCAATAGTTCCTAATAATAAGTTGGCACTGTAACCACCGGAAACACCGGCAAAAGCGGCAGCAAGGCCCGCTAATGGGTGACGGCCTAAGCTGTGAAATATCATTGCAGCGAGCGGAATTAAAACAACGTAACCAAGCTCTGATGCGGTGTTGGATAAAATAGCCGCAAAAACAACCATAAAAGTAACTAAACGTTTTGAAGCACCCATAACCATGCCGCGCATTGCAGCAGATAAAAGCCCTGAATGCTCAGCAACACTTACACCAAGTAAGGCCACAAGCACAGTCCCTAAAGGGGCAAAGCTTGTAAAATTAGTTACTAACCCGGTCACTATGCGTTGTAAACCTTCAGCACTTAGTAAACTGACCACTTCAATAACACCATCAGGATCACGTCCTGCAGATCCAATTGGACGCGGATCAATCGCACTTAAGCCAAACCAGTCGGCGATGCCACTAAAAACAACGATGGCTACACAAAACATCGCAAATAAGGTGATAGGGTGGGGTAACATATTCCCCATAAACTCAACGGTTGCTAAAAATCGGTTAAATAACCCCGATTGTTTTTCAGGCGGTGTTGAATTCGCAGTGTCGACAACTTTTGACATAGCTGGTTCTCAAAATTTTAAAATTGCCGCAATCTATCATTTTTTACGTTTAGTATCACCTATAAACGGTGACTTACTTACTTAGTACGTTAAATTACCCCTAATGTTAGCGAACACCTTTAAATAACAAAGGGTAACGACGTAATCTGTTGCCTATATAGTCATCAGCTAATATCTGCTCACATATATCATCAACATTATTTGAGGCCTCAAATACCCAATCAAATCTTTCGATAGCTAATAAAAAACCACGTTTGAGAAAACGTTGCTGGCGATATTCATCCAAGTTTTTTCGGATAATATCTAACTTGCTCGGATCTTCACGCAAACGTTCAATTACATGGTTTATGAATACAGTGCCTTTGCTATTATTCTTAGGTCGCGCGCGACGAGGACGATGTAGTGACACAATTATTCCTCATTAAAGATGTTAATGATTTTTTTAAGAAAGTCATCTTTATGCTTGTCGTGTTCATAATCAAGATGGTAAGTATTGTGAAACCCAAATCTCAGCGTTACACCACTGCCTTTTAAATAAACCGTGTACCCATCAATATCAGAAAACGCCGTTAACCCCATATAGTATTTGCCTTCTTCAGTAATCTCACCACGTTGGATAATTCGCTCATATACCGCAAGTACTTGTTTGCCATCAATGTCATTTTTCATTGCTACTCCAAATTATTTGTTGATCTATTAATCATTACGTATGGGCATAACATTTAGTTTAAACCATCGAATTAAAGTCACTGAAAATGTCGCAAAATTACAAGTTAGCTCTTAAGTTGCTATGCTAAAGTGTTTTTATTTTAGGGATGACAAAGATGAAATATATATACGTTACAGCGTTATGGTTATTTTTATGTTTAGGCAGTGCAACTACACAGGCAAATGAATCAAGCCTGACTTTAAAAAACCAACAGGGCGAACTCTTTGAACTAAACCAAATTATAGGTAAAAAACCTGTGTATCTAAAATTCTGGGCTACGTGGTGTAAACCGTGTATGGAACAAATGCCGCATTTTCAGCATGCATATGAACAATATGGGGAGTCAGTTGATACGATAGCAATTAATATCGACCTCAATGATGATCCGAGTGCTGTGGAGGCTGTTAAAAAACGCTTTAATTTAACAATGCCGATTATGACTGATGATACCGCTAAAGTCGCGAAACACTATGAGTTTAGAGGTACGCCTTTTCATGTATTACTGGATAAAACGGGGAGAGTGATTTTTCAAGGGCATGATGCTGACAAAGCACTTGATAACACACTACGATTACTATCTCATGATGGTGTTGTTGAAAAGCCACGCTTATTGGATAAAGAGAGTCAAAAAGTAGCGCTTACTCTCACCATTCCAGACAAAGGCTTAAAAGCCGTTTTATATACAGCGACTTGGTGCGACTGGTATTTAGCGGATACTCGCCCAAAGATGGCAAAAAACTGTATTGCAGCACAAGAGCAAATAAATGCCTTAACGGCGCAGGGAATAGATACAGAGGCGAGAGTGAGTCAACTATGGACGGATGAAGCCGCTGTGGCTGAGTACGTAGAAAAATTTAAAGTGCTTCATCCACTTTATATAGATCATGGGAATGACTTATTTATTTCCAATGAAGTGAGTCAAGTTCCTACTTTATTACTCTATAAAGACGCTAAAGTAATACAGCGAGTTACTGACTTTTCAAGCCCAATTAATATGCTAAAGCAGTAATAATTTGCTTTGAATATACGAAAAACTATCCTATGCTCAAGGCTCATACCCCACTGAGCTTAGAGCATGATAGATAAGGCGTTATTACTTAAAACTCGGGAGTTATCAGATCGATTAATCGCGCTGCAAACACCGATACGTATTTTAGATGCCATTAATTGGGATAAAAGCGTAAAAGAAGAGTTTTTCAGACAAAAGTGTCAAAAGAACCCGCTCGTAGATAGAGCCTATTACCAACAACGTGATTTAGGCTTTGTCCCGAGTGATTTACGTCAAGCATTTTCTGATTTAAATCGTAATATTATCAGCCAGCTCGGGCAATTAAACCCGATAGCGCAATACATGAGCAAAATGTGTACTGAATATAAAACAGTACTGAGTATGCTTGAATACAGAGGCACACCTGAGTTCCATGACTTATCTGTCGAGTTGTTTGGGCATCCAAAAGATTTATTTCATGCGGGGGAGCCATCATTATCAGAGCTTGCAAATATGCTCGAGTTGCCTCTTAAAAACTTACTTTCTGCGGACATTTTACCTGATGACCCTAAGAATATTGATGCCGATGAAGCGGTTAAAATTCTTGCTGAACAAGTAAAATTAAGCATGCCAGGTATCGATGTTGAGGTGATGATTAGCGATGGGATCGTCAGTGACGCCGCTGCGGGCGCTAACAATATTAAGCTGAATCAAGACGTGAAGTTTTCACAACGTGAGCTAGATATTTTAGAAGTTCATGAAGGGTGGATCCATGTTGGCACCACACAAAATGGCTTAGCTCAGCCTTATTTAACATGTTTAAGCAAAGGGACACCCAGCTCTACCGTGACCCAAGAAGGGCTTGCTGTTTTAACTGAGATCATCACGCTTAAATCAACACCGCGTCGTTTAGCGAAGCTAGTAAACCGCATTCAAGCTGTGACTAAGGTGATTGATGGCGCTGAGTTTGTTGATATTTATCGAGATTACGTTGCGCAAGGTTTAAGCAAAGATGAAAGCTATACCCTGGCACAACGCGTATTTAGAGGCAGTACAGCGACAGGATTACCCTTTACAAAAGACATCGCATATATAAAAGGGTTTGTACTGGTTTATAATTTAATACGTGTAGCAATACAGCTTGGTCGTATTGATCAATTACCATTATTGTTAGTCGGTAAAATTTCGATAGATGACTTTAGACTGATTTCCCAGTTGCATGATTTAGGCGTAATAGAATCACCTAAGTTTGTGCCACCGCACTTTAAAGATTTAAGAGGTTTGGCAACGTGGCTTAGTTTTGGCCGTTTTATAGGTAACCTGTCATTTGAACAATTAGAGAATGATTATAAACCGCTATTTTTGTGATGAATTTATTACATCAATCGGTTAAATAATTGAACAACTTAACTAATTAGTATGTATTACAAAAAGGCCTTACAAAAATTGTAGGGCCTTAGTTCAGCTTTTATGTAAATAATTTAGCAAGCCGCATTATTTTATTAACGCGCGTTAGTACTTTCAAATATTTTATCTGCTGAGGCGGCAACAAAGCCGGTATAAAGCTCACCATCAGGCTTAGCATAACGAATAGCAAACTCATAAAAACAACTCGGAACGCTCATTTTTGTGTCACTAAATTCAACCTCAAAGTCATCAGCAAGTGTTGATGATTGCTCTAATAGTACAGCAGGCGAACCTTTTATTTCCCCGCCTGAAGTATTAAGTGCAAAACCTGCGTCTTTAAGTGCTTGGTTTACATCTTCAATGTTATCAAACTTGGCAAGCTCATTGATGTTTACGGTAAAGTGGTTTGCACGGTAACCCCATGCTGACATCCATGCTGCGTATTCACTCTCAGCTAATAATGCCTTGTAGGTATCAGCGTCAACTTGCCAATGAGTACCCGAATATAAAAAATTATCGCCGGTAACTGCGCTTTCGTCGATGTTTGCAACCATCTCGTTGACGATATTTTGCAATTCAGTGGAGCACTTTTCTACTAGCAGCTCAGAGATAAATACTTTTGGCTGTTTTGGATCAGTGTGTTCATAATGTTTGGCGTATAGTTTTTTAGCTTCGAAGTGGTATTCACCGCATTCTTTGTAACCTACCGCTAGAAAATGAGCTGCTAGTTTTTCAAGCCCAATTTTTTCATGGTTAAAGGTACGAAGCGCAATATGATCATTGATCACATCATCTTTTTGCGTTGATCCAAGTAATTCATGTACTTTTACAGCTGAAGGAGTGACTGCAAGGTAGTTTTGCCATAAGTTGTCAAAAAGAGTATTTACATTTGTGTGCATTTTTAATTCCTTAATTTGGTTACTGTGGCCGTTACGCCACAGGCTGATTATTCGATGATTAAGCCCGGCGCAAGGGTTGTAGGTAGATTAACCTGTGATGCTTCAACTGATGCAACAGGATATGAGCAGTAATCTGCTGCATAATAGGCGCTTGCTCTGTGGTTACCGCTGGCACCAATACCACCAAAAGGTGCCGCACTGGATGCACCTGTAATTGGGCGGTTCCAGTTAACAATTCCAGCGCGAATACGCTTTAAAAAATGATCATAGTCATCACGTGAATCACTTAATAGACCAGCAGATAAACCAAATGACGTATTGTTCGCTTCACTAATAGCACTGTCAAAATCGTTATAACGGTAAACTTTAATTAACGGTCCAAAGTGTTCTTCATCAGGAATATCAGCCACGTTGGTTACATCAATAATACCTGGGCTTACAAATCCTGTTCCTGACTTTAAATGAGCAAGCGTAACGAGTGACTTGGCACCCATCGATAATAGCTGCTGCTGAGCGGCCACCATACCTAACGCTGCTTTTTCGCTGATCATAGCGCCCATAAAGGGTTGAACTTCACTAAAACTATCCGCTACATTAATTTGTTTAGTGGCGGTGATCAGTTTTTCTAAAATGGCATCGCCATTTGGTGTGTTTTCAATAAACACACGACGCGCGCAGGTACAGCGCTGGCCAGAAGTAATAAACCCTGATTGAATGATGTCATGGACTGCGGCACTTACATCAGCTACACCTTTAATAATAAGGGGGTTATTGCCACCCATTTCTAATGCTAAAATCTTGCCAGGGTGACCTGCAAATTGTTTATGCAATAAATGGCCTGTGTTTGAACTACCAGTAAAAAATAAACCGTCAGTATCTTGATGGCTCGCAAGTGCTATACCTGTTTGCACTTCACCTTGGACAAGGTTAATGACACCTGCTGGCAAACCTGCTTTTAACCATAAACTGAGCGTGTATTGCGCGACTAAAGGCGTCAGCTCTGAGGGTTTAAATACCACCGTATTGCCAGCTAAAATGGCTGGAACAATATGGCCGTTTGGTAAATGGCCAGGAAAATTATATGGGCCAAAAATAGCGACTACGCCATGTGGTTTATGACGAATAAATGCTTTGGCACCTGGCATTGAGTTTTCTGTGGTACCCGTACGTTCGTTATGTGCATTGATAGAAATAGCAACTTTACCTGCCATTGCGCCAACTTCAGTGCGCGATTCCCAAAGTGGTTTCCCTGTCTCGCTTGCAATTATGGTAGCAAACTCTTCGCTGTGTTTTTTTAGTTGAGCAACGAAGTTTTCAAGAATTGTAATTCTATTTTCAATTGATGATTCAGCCCATGCTAATTGTGCCAGACGCGCTGACTTTACTGCAGCATCAACTTGCTCTTTACTTGCCGTTTTGCCTTGCCAGATTATCTGACCATTACTAGGGTTAATTGAATTAAAGTCATGACCTAGGCCAGCATGCCATTGGTTATTGATTAACTGTGTACTTTGAGTCTCAATGCTCATTATAAACTCCTACGAGGTTTACAGGCGGAAGAAACGCGCTGCATCCCCTTGTTTTAATTTAAGTGCGGTTGCAACTTCACGGCTAATAATTAAAGTGTGCTTGGCATGGTTATAGTGAGCGTGTTTGGTAAACGTTGCTCTGAAGTCATTCACGCCTTGGTTGCAAATAGCGAGTGTGTCGGAGCTTTGTTCATTAATATGATCCAGCTCACCAATTGATATCGGGCACACTAAGGATTCACGCACACTGCGTATATTTCCTAACTTTGCTTCAACGGTTGGCCCAGCATCAAATAAATCAACGTAGCCACGATGTTCAAAGCCTTCTTTTTCAAGGAGTTTCAGTGCAGGTTTTGTATGCTCATGAACTTTTCCTATTACTGCCTGCGCTTTCTTACTGAGTAAATTGGCATAAATAGGGTATTTAGGCATGAGTTCACTTATAAACGATTTATCGCCTAAACCAACAAGGTGATCAGCTTGAGGAAATTCAATACTAAAAAAGTGTTCTTCAAGCCATTGCCAAAAAGGTGAGTGGCCGTCTTCGTCGCTTACACCGCGCATTTCGGCAATGATCGTGTCAGCAAATCGTTCACTGTGCTGTGCCATAAACAAAAATCGTGAACGTGATAAAAAACGTCCAGCCAAGCCTTTACGGCTGTCTTCGCGTAAAAATAATGTACAAATCTCAGAGCAGCCTGTGTAATCATTACACATGCTTAAAATATCAACTGTGTTATATACTTTCAGGGTTGCAGAGTGGTGAACTGTTTTACCTAGATGGTAATGGTATAATGGCACGTTCAAACCCACCGCAGCCTCAATCGCTGTGGTGCCAACGACTTGCCCTGTTTCACTGTCCTCTAATACGAATAAGTAAGTTTCGTCGTGGGGCTGAGTAATGTTTTTCGCGAAACTCCTTTCTGCGCGTTCAATTTTTTCTAGCAATAAAGCATCATCAACGGGCAATGATGTAAAACCATGGCCAGATTCGATTGCAATTTGCTTTAACGCATCAAAATCGTTGGCGGTGATAGGACGTAATACTTGCATTCAAAGTGCTCCATTAGCACCCATGTAGGGTGCTAAATTAGGTTAAGCGTTTACAACATCTGCCACTGCTTTTTCAAAGCGTGCTAAACCTTCTTTTATATCCTCTAGTGGGATCACGAGCGAAGGTGTAAACCGAATAACGTTTGTACCAGCGACCAAACTCATAAGTCCGTGTTCAGTACTTGCGACGAGAAAGTCCCGTGCACGTCCTTCAAACTTACTGTTAAGTACAGCACCTAATAATAGACCTTTACCACGGACTTCACTAAATACGTCGTATTTTTCGTTGATTTGAGCAAAGCCGGCTCGAAAAAGTTGTTCACGTTCTTTAACGCCAGCAAGTACAGCAGGGGTATTAACGGTATCAAATGCAGCTTCTGCAACGGCGCAAGCTAATGGGTTGCCACCATATGTTGAGCCATGTGTACCAATTTTTAGATGTGCTGCAATGTCGGTTGTTGTGATCATTGCGCCAATTGGAAATCCCCCACCAAGGGCTTTTGCTGTTGTTAAAATATCAGGGGTTACACCTAATTCTTCGTATGCATAAAGAGACCCTGTACGGCCAACACCCGTTTGCACTTCATCAAAGATAAGTAATGCATTGTGTTTGTCGCACAAAGTGCGCACACCTTTAATAAAATCGCTTGTAGGCGAAATAATACCACCTTCACCTTGCAAGGGCTCCATCATAACCGCACATGTCTTGTCGCTAATAAGTGCTTCAAATGCGTTCAAATCATTGTAGTCACAATGATCGATTGCAGCAGGTTTAGGGCCAAATCCATCAGAATAGGCGGCTTGCCCACCTACAGTTACAGTGAAAAATGTACGACCGTGAAAGCCTTTGTTAAATGCGATAATTTGCGTTTTGTCAGCACCATGTATATCCAACGCAAAACGACGAGCAAGTTTAAGTGCCGCTTCGTTTGCTTCTGCTCCTGAGTTCGCAAAATAAACTTTGTCTGCGAATGTTGCATCGGTAATTTTCTTTGCTAAACGCAATGCAGGCTCATTAGTCATAACATTTGATAAATGCCAAATTTTCTCGCCTTGCTCTTTTAAAGCATTTACAAGTGCAGGGTGACAATGCCCTAAACAATTAACCGCTATGCCACCGGCGAAATCAATAAACTCTTTATCGTTTTGATCCCACACTCGTGATCCTTGTCCGCGAACAGGAATAACATCCGACGGGTTGTAGTTTGGAACCATAACATGATTGAATAAGTCTCTATTTACTTGCATTTGACGCACCTAAAATAACGAATATGAGAGGATAAATTATAAAAAAGTTATAAAAACGAATATTTATAAAATATATAGCTGCTTAAAAACAGCTCTTTAGTTGTTGTTTTACTATTATCATGGTTCAGAGATTCAATTTGCAGTGCTATTTTGTTAAAATTGACGATAATAAAAAGCAAAATAACGAAGAGTGTTGCCAAAATGATTAGTCAACAAGATGAAAGATTACTATCTATACTACGTACAAACGCACGTGCGAGTATTTCAGATTTAGCAAGAGCGTTAAATTTGTCACGCTCTACAGTACAAAGTAGGATGCTAAAACTCGAAGAAAGCGGCATTATTAAAGGGTACAGTGTTGATTATGGAGAGGCGTATTTAAATGCCATGGTATCGGCACACGTTTCGATTAAAGTGAAGCAAAAGCTAACAACAAAAACCAATCTTGAACTAAAGCAAATTGACGCTATTTCACAACTTTATGCAATTAGCGGTGAATTTGATTTAATTGCAGTTGTTCAAGCGCAAAATTTAGAAAAGCTAAGTCATTTACTCGATGATATTGGTAATTTAGATGGCGTTGAGCGTACAACCTCATCGGTTATCTTAGAGACCAAATTTAAGCGGTAATATGTAGGGTTACCTCCGTTGAGAAAATAGGATGGGATTAAACTTTACTTAAAATAACTTTACTAATATTTTAAGCTTAAATTGTATTAACACACTATACTATACCCAAGCCACCTCAATATGCAGAGTTCAGCGTTTCACAGGGGCCTAATATCAAGGCGTTACTTTGCAAGAATGGCAGTCCCTTTTAAGAAGCAACAACGATGAGAGTAAGTGCCGGTGAAACGCCCAATGGGTTGGTTTTAAAACGATTTATACTGCGTTACTTTTATAAGGGATTGATTTTAACAATAGAACCACTATTACTTGCAATCAATGCCTTGCCTAAATCGTTTTAAATTCCAACGACGCTCACATATTGAGGTGGTTTGGGTATATTAATTCAGTACTTATTTTATTCTGTAAATTATTATCAATTTGCTAGTTACTCGAATACAGAGGTCATATGCAGGAAAGTTTATTAAATTCTGTTATTAAAATAACTAAAAATAGAGACATTGATTCACTAGAATATAGCCTTATTTCAACAATTAATGAGTTTGTTGATTGCTCAGAAATTGCTGTTTATAAAGATTTGGATGTCCAAGAAGAATTGACAATTGAACGTAGTTTGTCTTTGCAGACTCTTAACGATAAAGAATTTATCTGGGGGCCAAGACAGATAATAGATGATCCCGAACCTGAACTTGTATCGTGCTTACGCTCTGCATGTATTATCACAGTGAAGTCGAATGATGGAGTTGAAAAGCGCTGGTTGCCAATTTCATTTCAAGACAAACCCATAGGCGCAATCTCAATAGTATGTAACGAATTGAAAAGTGCGGATCAAGTATTACTGAACGCTTTTTGCCGAATCTTTGAAAACTACTTATTTATTTTACATGAAAATGAGCGAGATAAGCTAACGGGGTTGCTAAACCGTCAAACTTTTGATAAAAAAATTAAGCAGCTCATTGAAAAACAGGTACTAAAGCAACACAAGTTAACGAAGGTTGATTGCCATAGGAAGTTAAAGCAAAGCTCAACATCTTGGCTTGCAATGATTGATATTGATCACTTTAAAAGTATTAATGACAAGTTCGGACACGTCTGTGGAGACGAGGTGTTACTGGTACTTGCTCAGAGAATGCGTCATTTTTTTCGTTCGACCGATTTGATATTTCGTTTTGGTGGCGAGGAATTTGTTATTGTATTTGAACCAACTAATTTTGAATCAATTAATGAAAAGATGAGTCAATTTCTTGAGATGATAAGAGCAACTCATTTCCCATTTGTAGCAAAGATGACCCTGAGTATCGGTATGTCGCGTATCAGCCCTTATGACTTTCCGATAACGGTATTAGAAAATGCAGATAAGGCACTGTATTACGCAAAAGAAAATGGACGCGATAAACTTTGTTTTTATGAGGAGCTAATTGCTGATAACTTGATTGATTCACCTGATAAGAGTTCAGACATCGATTTATTCTGATCTATTACTTGAGGCAGACCTGATTATTTTATTCTTTTTTACTTCATCAAGCTTGATGATATAAGCATTCCCGCCGATCCCTTTAAATTCCTCGTCTGTGAAGACTATGGTATTTTCATCGTAGAACGTAATAGCTTCTTTTTGAGTAACAATACCTAAATCAATACGCGATACGTCACCGGAAAAAAACTTATCTTCGGAGAAGTTTTCGAATAACCAAATACTGGTTGAATCAAGTAATACAAGTTTTTTTCGATCAGGGCTTAGTGCTGCGGAAGTTATCCAACATAGCTTTTCCATTGTTGTGCAGGTTTTAAAAGATCCGACAAGTTTTGCGTCAAAATTAGCTGCATGATCACCTACTCTGTATACATTAGTTATGCCATCAAAGGGAACAGTGCGATTTTTAGTAAATAGATATAAATGACGACCAAAAGCAACAAATGCTTCTAAATCAAAATTGCGTTTACTTGCAGCAATAGGGCTCCCATCAAGTTCAGGATACGTAAACTTTATGATTTCAGCCTCTGTGGTGTTTGTTTTTATATCAATCGGGTTTTCAATTTTATAAATTGTTAGCCATTTTCGCTCTTGTTTATTATTGCCAAAATCACCTAAAAAGAAGTGCCCGAAGTCATTTTGAGTCATATCCTCCCAATCAATATTTTTTGCGTTTGTGACAAGTACTTCCTTGGCGATAGACCCATCTTCTCTTAGGCGATAAAGTTTAGCTTCGTCACCACCATCGTTTATAGCCCACAGGTGATTACCTTTATCAAACTCAATACCGGAAATTTCTTTTAGTTTAGGATCGACACTCACTGCCTTTTTACTATATAGGGTATAAATTGAAATGCTTATTGAAATAGTTGTAACTAAAAATACGATAGAGATAAGTGAATATAGGCTTTTTTTAAGCATGTATGAGGATGTCTAAGTACTAAATTGCTAACTATTATTATCTATTTTAGCGTAAATTTCTACGTCTAATAAATTTAGAGTCAATATTTAACTTTCCAGATTCCACACGCCGGTCCCCGTCGCTGCGATATGATTAACATTACCTTGTAAAACTTTATTACCAACATTTAGCGATGACTGTGGACGACTTACAAGGTAACCCTGTACGCTGCTAATTCCCATACGTTTTACTAGTTCAAATTGTTCTATTTCTTCAACACCTTCTGCAACAATTTTAAGCCCTAATTTTGTGCCTAGTTCACTGATTGAGTTTAGAATTTCATTATATTTAGGGTTTTCGTTAGCTTGTGCGATGAATAATCGATCTATTTTTATTACATCAATTGGCAAATCAGCTAGAGTACTTAAAGAGCTAAAACCAGTACCAAAATCATCAATGGCGATGGTTACACCTTCTTTTCGCAATTTTTCAAGTTCATTAATTATAGTCTCACTGGCTGTTATCAACGTTGATTCCGTTATTTCTAGCATCAAGGAGCTTGGTGGAAGTCCTGTTTTAGCTAGTTTTTTCATTACCCATTCGTGAATTGGACGATGTTTAAGTTGGATACCTGACACATTGACAGATATTTTTACTTTACGCATACCAGCATTATGCCATGCTGACATTTGTCTACACGACTCGAGCATTATCCAATCACCAAGCTCTAAAATAAGATTTGATTCTTCTGCTATCGGAATAAACTCAACAGGGGATATTGCACCTTCTACAGGGTGATCCCAACGGACTAGAGCTTCAAAGTAATCTATTGCACAGTCTTCTACGTGAACAATGGGCTGAAAAGATAAGTGAAAATTCTGACACGCTATTGCTAAACGTAACTCTTCTAATAAATAATGGTAACGACGCATCTTGTTGCCCATTTCAGGCGAATAGACCTTAAAAATACCACGACCATCTGTTTTTGCCCGATACATAGCCACATCGGCCATTTGTAATAACGCATGGGGTGTTGATGCGCTTTCTGGGTAAACGGCAATACCGACACTGGCACTAATTTTTATAATTTTATTACCGAGTACAAAGTCACGTTCTATTTCATTTAAAACGTGTTGAGCAACATCTAAGGTTTTAGTGTCAGAATCGATTTCATTAATAAAAATTGAGAACTCATCACCACCTAAGCGAGCTAAATTTTGTTCTAATAAACTGGTCGGATTTAAATCATTCAGTTTATGGTGGCGAAGAACATTAGCAAGTCGCTCGGCGACTTGAATGAGTACTTCATCACCAAAGCTATGTCCAAATGAATCATTAACTTGTTTAAAGCCATCCAAATCAATGAACAATAATGCACAGTTAATGTTTTTTATTTCAGCGCCATTTAGCTGACGATCTAAGTGCTCGATGTAAGCATGGCGATCAATCAGTAGCGTGAGCTTATCTTGGCAAATACTTGTTTGAGTTTCTCGTGCGTATGTAGTGACATGGTTATTGAGGGCGTTAATTGCTTGGCTCAATTTTGCTACTGATGTGGGATTATCAAGTGGAGGAAGCTGAATATTAAAAGCACTTACCAATTTATGTGTTTGCAGGTGTAATTGGTTAATAACATTATGTTCGCGCTTTATTTGGCGAGCCTTCCCTAAATACCAAGTTAACCATAAGCCCAGCAATATTAATAATATTAAATTGGCAGGGGATAGTAGTGTTGCGTTTAAAACAGATGACGCTTTGGCAGTAATAAACTCGGTCTCTGTAATTTTTATTAATAAATAGTCGTTGTTATTACTGTGTATTAGATGGTGTCCGCTCAATATCGGATTGTACCAAGGCGGCATTTCAAGCTGTGTATTGGCGATTTTAAACGTACGTAGAGCTATGTTTGATTGCTGAGGGTTGATGTTGTTGATTTGTTTTGTAAGCAATACATTTAGGCAATAGCCAAAAACAATAATGGCTATTAAAGCAATACCGAAAGAACGAAAAAAGTTAGTCATTACATTAGCCATAAGGATCCCATTTCAGCTTTGAAGTTATTATTAGGGATTGAAGGTTTTTCTCAGTATATAGTTTGTGACAGCGGGTGACAAAACATTTCGAGTACAATTGTACAGGAGTGATCATTTTTATGATGAAATAGAGTAAATACATAAGGTGTATGGCTTTTTACTCAAGGAGGACATTAATTTTTTTCACTTTACCTGAGAATAATTCTTAACTACTTTATAGGCTATATTTCGAACATTAACCACAAAGTGGTTTGTTTATTGCTATCTTCATTGCGATGTTTCTTTTTGATGGGTTTTTTATCATTTATTGCACTAAAATTGTGCAATTAAATTTTAATTGCACTGTCATAAAGCATAAACATAACTTTGATTTACTAACAAACAATGTTTTTACGTATAACACCCCTGCATATGTTGAGTAGTTGAACACAGCACGGTGGCAAGGATTAATTAACCAAAAGGTTTAGTTGGAGCCCGCTATGTTAAGCAAACGATTTTTTAAAACCAAAAATGAAGCTGAAGTGACATTTGAATTTCAGCACCCGGAAGCTGAAGAAGTTCAACTTGTTGCTGAGTTTACTGATTGGCAACCCGTTAATATGAAGTTCAACAAGAAAGGGCGCTGTTTTAAATTCAAACAACGATTACCAAGTGATCAACAGTTCCACTTTAGATATTTAGTAAATGGCTGCATTTGGGACAATGATCATCAAGCTGATGGTTACATTGCAAATAGCTTCGGAACAGAAAATAGTATAGTTAATACACAACGTATATAAGGCGCGATTATGGAGTCACTTTCGCAGCTTTTTTACCTGCATGGAATTGGGTATGAGTATACAAAGTACACTGGTGAACACGTTATTTTTAGTGACGAAACTCGCGGTGCGGCATTAAGTTGCTGTGGGATTGATATTACAAATAATGCTGAAGTTGAACATTTAAATGTCACCTTAGATGCAAATAAATGGCTGCAACTAGTGCCTAATTGCAGCATTGTCTGCGAAGAGAAACCAATATTCAAAATACGTATTGATCAACGTTTATTGGCGCAACATTGTGTTATTTCATTCATGGAACTTGAACTAGAAAATATTAATGTCTGTTTGGCTGATTTAATGTGTACTGGCGATTATATATTTAACGGTATTAAATATTTAGAACTTGCTTGTCCATTACCTAAACTACCAATCGGTTATCACCATGTTCGTGTTGACGTTGCTGAAATATCTGGAGTGACCCAATTGTGGGTAACACCAAAGCACAGTTACCAAGTAACAGAAAAAAAACAAAGCGGGCTTTCAATCCAACTTTACAGTTTAAAAAATAAAGCGGGATTAGGAATAGGCGATTTTACTGATTTGCTTGATTTAGTTAAGCAAGCTGCAACACACCAGCTCGATTACATCCTATTAAACCCATTGCACTTACTGTTTTGTGAACAGCCAGAACGAGCAAGCCCTTATAGTCCAAATAGCCGAGCATTATTAAACCCGCTTTATATTGCTGTTGAGTCATGTGAAGATTATCTTGATAATGAATCAGTTGCGATTTTTATGAAAAATGCAGATATTCTGGATTTTAAAGTTACTAATCAGCAGGCGCAATATATTGATTACACAGCTGTAAATTATTTTAAATATGCTGTTTTTAAGTTGCTGTATCAAGGTTTTTGTCAATCTGGAAGTCGTGTCCGTAAGCAGTTATTTGCAGATTTTTGTCTGCAACATAGCGAAACACTCGCGACTTTGAAAGTGGATGATCTTGAGTTTGCGAGCTATCTTCAGTGGCAGGCCCACCTACAATTAAAGCAGTGCCAAGTGGTTGCGCGTGAAAGTGGCATGAGTATAGGTTTAATTAATGATTTAGCTGTTGGCTGTGCTGGTGATGGTAGTGAGTATCTTAATCAGCAACACTTATTTACAGATTCTGCTTATGTTGGCGCGCCACCAGACCCTTGGGCTGAACAAGGTCAAAATTGGGGGCTACCAGCACTTAACCCGATTAAGATTAGCGATAATAACTTTGCTTATTATCGAGCATTGATCCGCGCCAATATGGAAAACGTGGGAGGCTTACGGATTGACCATGTAATGGCTATTCGCCGTTTATGGTGGTGTTTTAACAACCAATACCAGCAAGATGGCTGTTATGTTTATTATCCATTTGAACATTTGCTGGCTGTTTTAACCATTGAATCTCATTTAAATCAATGTATTGTAATTGGTGAAGATTTGGGTGTCGTACCGCCTGAAGTCAAAGCTGCATTAGCTGACAAAGCAATCTTCTCAAATGGCTTATTTTACTTTGAAAAGGATTGTGACGGTGAATTTTTACCTGTTAGTTCTTTTTCAGCGCAATCATTATTGATGGTTGCAAATCATGATGTACCGCCTTTTTTTGGCTGGTGGCAAGGCTGTGATCTGAGTTTAAAATATGACTATGAATTAATTGATGAATCGCAATTAATTCAACAACAACAAGCAAGAGACTTAGAAAGGCAGCGATTATTACGTTTCTTGGCAAACTGTGGAAAATCACTGTGTTTACAAAGCCCAGTGAGTGATGTTTATCAGGCGCTAACATTAAGTTTAGCTCATTCACCCGCACGTTTATTTACTATCCAACTAGACGATTTAGATGATCAAACCCTACCTGTAAATATCCCAGGGACAGATAAGGAATACCCTAATTGGCGTAGAGTGCTCACTTATTCAAGTGAAAGCATTTTCGATCGTCATCGTGAATTCCTGCGTGCTATTAATTCCATAAGGACTAATTAAATGAACAGTATTGTTCGTAAACAATCGACGTTGCAGCACTATGGCCCGCAAGTTAATGCATTACAGCGTGGTTGTTTTAAAGACCCATTTAGCTTTTTAGGAACGCATTCAATTTCTGAAACAAAAAGTGAAGTACGTTGTTACATGCCAGGCGCTGGCAAAGTAAGTTTAAAGCTTGGTGAGCAAAGATTAGAGTGCGCACGATACTCTGAGTCAGATTTATTCATAGCAGATGTTAATAGTAAAGATATGGGCACTTATCAATTTGTGGTTGATTATGGTGAATACGAAATTATTTGCGATGACGTTTACAGCTTCGAAAGTAGCCTTGATGACAGCGCGATGTATTTGTTTAATGAAGGGACATTAGAGCACGCATATCGACACCTTGGTGCGCATTTTATTGAATTATCAGGTAAACAAGGGGTGCGTTTTAGCGTGTGGGCACCAAATGCGAGTAGTGTTTCTGTTATTGGTGAATTTAACCACTGGCAAAAAAGCCAGCATTTTATGCGTTTTCATCCAGCATCGGGTGTGTGGGATCTATTTATTCCTGAATTAACACAAGGCCAGTGCTACAAATTTGCAATTACAACGTTAAGTGGTGAGGTGCTTGAAAAAGCTGATCCATTTGCTTTTAAAATGCAACAAGCGCCAGGGACAGCATCAGTATTACAAATTCGCCCACCTGCTATAGCGTTGACTAAAGAAATGCAAGCGCAAAGGGTCAAGCGAAATGCAATAGATGCACCCATTAGTATTTATGAAGTCCACTTGGGCTCATGGCAGCGAGAGGCTGGGGATCGTTACTTAAATTATCGAGAATTAGCACAGCGCTTAATTGGGTATGTAATTGAGCAAGGCTTCACGCATATTCAATTAATGCCAATTAGTGAATTCCCATTTGATGGTTCTTGGGGATACCAGCCGGTTGGTTTATTTGCACCGACGAGTCGATTTGGCGGTTTGGATGATTTTAGATATTTTGTAGAGCAATGCCACTTAAAAAATATTGGTTTGCTTATTGACTGGGTTCCCGGTCATTTCCCAAGTGATCCGCATGGCCTACATTGTTTTGATGGCACGCATTTATTTGAACATGCTGACGCGCGCCAGGGTTTTCACCCAGATTGGAATACATACATCTATAACTATGATCGTCCTGAAATTCGTAGTTTTTTAGTTGCTAATGCAATGTATTGGCTTGAAGAGTTTGCGATTGATGGCTTACGTGTTGATGCGGTAGCGTCGATGCTCTACCTAGATTACAGCCGTAAAGAAGGTCAATGGATCCCAAATTGCTATGGTGGTCGTGAGAATTTAGGAGCGATTGAATGCCTAAAACAAGTCAACTTACGCAGCTATGCCAATAACCCTGGCATCATGATGGTTGCTGAAGAGTCAACAGCGTGGCCAGGAGTTACACGTCAAGTAGATCAAGATGGCTTAGGTTTTGGTTATAAATGGAATATGGGTTGGATGAATGACAGTTTGCATTATATGCAACGTGATCCTTTGTATCGCCAGCATCATCATCATGAATTAACTTTTTCAATGGTGTATGCCTTTAGTGAAAATTATGTTTTACCTTTGAGCCACGATGAAGTGGTGCATGGTAAAGGCTCATTACTCGAAAAGATGCCCGGAGATGATTGGCAAAAGTTTGCAAACTTACGTGCTTATTATGCATTTATGTGGGCGCATCCAGGTAAAAAGCTATTGTTTATGGGGGGGGAAATAGCTCAGCGCAGTGAATGGAACCACGATCAATCACTCGATTGGCATTTATTGGAACACATTTCGCATCAAGGTGTACAGCGTACGATTAGTCAACTTAACAAAGTATATACCTCTGAACCAGCGCTACATCAACTAGATAATGATCCAAGAGGTTTTAGTTGGATTGATAGCCAAAATGCACAGCAAAGTATTTTTAGTTTTATTCGATTCGCTAAAAAAGCCAGCGATTATGTTGTCGTGATCAGTAACTTAACACCCACGGTTTATCATGATTATTGTATTGGTGTGCCAAGTGCTGGTGAGTTTAAGGTCATTTTAAATACAGATGAGGAAGCGTTATTTGGTTCAGGAGTGCATGTTGTAGCATTAACGGAGCAAGTAATAAGTACTGTTGCGACTGCAAGTCATGGCCATCAACATAGTATTAAATTGTCTTTGCCTGCGCTTGCGACAATTTATTTAAAAAAGGTGTCTGATGAGCCTATCAATTGAGTTAAATCAAGGTCATATATCTCCGTTGGGGGCAAACGTCGTTGACTCGGGTGTTAATTTTGCTGTTTATGCACCTTTTGCTAAGCAATTATATGTATGTTTGTTTGATGCAAGTGGGCATACCGAAGTACTGAAATTGGCGATGAATAATAATGAAGGTGGAATTTGGAGCTTATATATCAGTCCACTCGCGCCAGGTACGTTATACGGCTATCGAGCTGAAGGCGATTATCAGCCTAAAAAAGGCTTATTCTTTAACAGCCAAAAATTATTGATAGACCCCTACGCAAAAGATTTATTTGGTGAGTTTACATGGAGTGAGCGTCATTATGGTCAAATGCCTATTGGAACATTCAGTGCAGTAAACAACGCAATTGACATGCCTAAATCTAAAGTCACTGAATTACAGCCTTATAAAGGTAAAAAGCCCGCGCATGACTGGAGTAAAACAGTTATTTATGAATGTCATGTAAAAGGCGCGACAGCTCGACATCCATCAATTCCAAGTCAGCTCCAAGGTACATATTTGGGCTTGAGTCATGCAAGTTTTATAGAACACTTACGAAAGCTAGGGGTAACAACATTAGAGCTTTTACCTGTTCATAGTTTTATCAGTGAACAATTTTTAACAGCGAAAGGTTTGCAAAACTATTGGGGTTATAACTCTTTAAATTTTTTTACCCCGCATAAAGATTACTTAGTAAATGGCGAAGTAGCAGAGTTTCAGCAAATGGTAACTAAGCTACATAAAGCAGATATTGAAGTTATTTTAGATGTTGTATACAACCATACCGCAGAAGCAGGCAGTGATGGTCCAATTTTGTCTTGGCGTGGGTTAAATAACCTCGGTTATTATCGTTCAATTAATAACAACCCAGAAGTTTATATTAACGATACCGGTTGTGGTAATACGTTGAATATAGATGACCCCTATACTTTGAAAATGGTGCTAGACAGTCTGCGTTATTGGGTTGAAGTGATGGGGGTTGATGGTTTTAGATTTGATTTAGCCACTATTCTAGGGCGTACTCCTCATGGTTTTAGTCAAACACATAGCTTTTTACAAGCAATAAACCAAGATCCTGTTTTAAGCCAAGTAAAGCTTATCGCAGAGCCTTGGGACATAGGGCCCGGTGGTTATCAGCTTGGTGCATTTCCTGCTCCTTGGCGTGAATGGAACGATAAATATCGAGATGTTGTCAGACGATTTTGGCAAGGTGAAGGCAATATGTTACCTGAGCTTGCAAAGCGTTTGCATGGTTCATTTGACTTGTTTGAACATAATCTACGAGGCCCGTTAAATAGTATTAACTTTATAACTAGCCACGACGGCTTTACATTAACAGATCTCGTTAGCTATGAGCAAAAACATAACGAAGCTAATGGTGAACAAAACCGTGATGGTCATAGTGCAAATTATTCGTTTAATTGTGGTTTTGAAGGGTTCACTGATGATGTAGAAATTACCAAATTACGCTTACAGCAACAAAAGAACCTACTTCTTACATTATTACTTTCTAAAGGCGTTCCTATGCTGTCGGCCGGCAGCGAAATGGGTCACTCGCAGGGCGGTAATAACAATGCATACTGCCAGAACAATCGTACCAGCTGGTTAGCTTGGAAAGACTCTCAACGTCAACACAGCTTAACCCGTTTTATTGACGACGTGTTGAGTATACGTAAAGAGCATAATGTTTTTAAGCACAGTGTGTTTTTGCATGACAGCGATAATCGATTTTGCGTTGATTGGTATTCTGAAGAAAGTAAAGCGATGGAAGAAAGTGATTGGCATGATGGCTCTAAGCAATTTTTAATGTATAGCCTGCGGGATTTACAGGCCAAAACAGCACTACTCATTATATTGAATGCCAGTAAAGTGAAGGTCAAATGCCAATTACCCGTGAGTAATGGGTTATCTACATGGAGTTTAGCGATATCGAGTGTTGATCAAGCAATGATCAAAAGTACGGATGAATTTGAGGTTGCTGCACAAAGCAGCTGGGTTTTTACTGCCAATTTAGAGGACGAATGTCATGGCTAATAATGGTGAACAAATGTGTGTAGCTAAAGGATGGCAAGATGCTCCTTTAATTGATGAAAGTACGCTTGAAGATGATTTATCACGCCATTTTTACTATACCTTAGGGCGTGATCGAGTCGGTAAATCTCAACTATATTTATATAATGCGTTAGCATTGACAATTCGTGATCGTTTAGTAGCTCGTTGCAGAGCAACGAAGCAACAAATGAATAGCGAAAAACGTCGTAAAACAGCTTATATCTCATTAGAGTTTTTGATGGGCCGTGCACTTGGTAATGCAATTCTAAATTTAGATTTAGATGATCAGGTTAAGGATGCGCTCAATCAGTACTGTGCCAAAATAGAAGATGTGGCAGAAGCCGAGCATGACGCTGGCCTAGGAAATGGCGGCTTAGGGCGTTTAGCTGCATGTTTTTTAGATAGCTGTGCAAGCCTTGCTTTACCTGTAACGGGTTATGGTATTCGTTACGAATACGGCATGTTTAACCAATCAATTGAAAATGGTCATCAAATTGAACAACCAGATAATTGGTTACGTGAAGGGCATCCATGGGAACTCAGCGCGCCAGAACAAGCTAAACGAATTAAATTTTTTGGTCACGTAGAGAGCTATACTGATAAAAAAGGACGTGTTCATCGTCAATGGCTAGACACACATGATGTACTCGCTGTCCCTTATGATGTACCAATTCCTGGTTATAAAAATAACATAGTTAACACATTAAGATTATGGAAGTCCGAAGCCACGGATGAATTTGATTTAAGCGAATTTAATGCGGGTAGTTATTCGGAAGCGGTTGCTCACAAAAATCTTGCTGAACAAATTACGATGGTATTGTATCCCAATGATACCAGTGAAAATGGTAAAGAATTACGCTTAAGGCAACAGTACTTTTTATCGTCAGCCAGCTTGCAAGATATCATCGGTGTATGGGTTTCACAACACGGTGAAGATTTTAGTGACTTTGCAGACTTTCATGTTTTCCAACTCAACGACACTCACCCAAGTATAGCCGTAGCTGAATTAATGAGGCTGTTAATTGATGATTATGATCTAGATTGGGACGATGCTTGGGAAATAACAACCAAAACAATGGCATATACTAATCATACATTATTACCAGAAGCACTTGAAAAATGGTCGGTGTCACTATTTGCACGTTTATTACCACGCATTTTAGAAATTATTTATGAAATTAACGCACGCTTTCTTGCTCACGTTGCGCTTGCGTGGCCAGGGGATGTGGTAAAACAACAAGCACTTTCTTTAATTGAAGAAGGTCCTGAGCCACAGGTTCGTATGGCTTACTTAGCGATTGTTGGTAGCTTTTCTGTCAATGGTGTTGCAGCACTTCACACAGAACTATTAAAAGAAGGGCTATTTAAAACATTTTATGAGTTATGGCCAGAAAAATTCAACAATAAAACAAACGGTGTCACACCTAGGCGCTGGCTTGCCCATTGTAACCCTAAATTAACCAAACTAATTGGCGAAAAAATAGGAGATAATTGGGTGGGTGATTTTTCACAAATCAGTCAGTTACGTCGTTATTTTGATGACGCTAAATTTCACCAACAATGGCAAGCAGTTAAGCTTGAAAATAAGCAGCGCTTAGTTGATTTAGTTAAAGAGCGATGCGGTGTTGAGTTCGATACGAGTATGATGTTTGATGTGCATGTAAAACGTATTCACGAATACAAACGCCAACTACTTAATGTCCTCCATGTAATTCACCTTTATGACCGCATTCGCCGTGGTGATACTGCTAATTTAGTGCCTCGCTGTGTACTACTTGGTGGTAAAGCAGCACCAGGGTATTACATGGCAAAGCGGATTATCAAACTTATCAATAATGTCGCTGATGTAATAAATAAAGACCCGCTTGCTAAGCCATTTTTAAGAGTTGCCTTTTTACCAAATTATAACGTCACAGCCATGGAAACTATTTGTCCTGCAACCGATCTTTCTGAACAGATATCAACTGCCGGAAAAGAAGCTTCGGGCACTGGTAACATGAAATTTATGATGAATGGTGCATTGACAATTGGTACGTTAGACGGTGCAAATATTGAAATTCGAGATGCTGTTGGCGCTGATAATTTCTTCTTGTTTGGCGCACAAACTGAACAAATTGACGGTATTAAGCAAAGTTATAATCCGTTACATTTAATTCATAATACCCCTGATTTACTTAATGTAATGCAGTTGCTAGAAAGTGGCCACTTCAATTTATTTGAGCCAGGATTATTTGACGACATTATAAATGCAATTAAAAGCCCTCATGATCCATGGCTTGTAGCGCATGATTTTGAGAGCTTTGTACACGCCCAACGTGCCGTTGAGCACGCCTACTTAGATCAACAGCATTGGACACAGATGAGTATTTTAAATACGGCAGCCAGTGGTGTTTTCTCAAGTGATAGAACGATAAGCCAATACAGTAATGATATTTGGCATCTAGAAGCATTAACAACAACTAGTTCGGCCAATCAAGTCGCTAGTAACAGCTTAGATTAATACGGAGATAAATTATGCCAAGTTATGCAAATCGCTATATTAGTAGTTTAACAAGGGAAACTTATGCACTAATTCTGGCGGGCGGCAGAGGTTCACGCCTGCATGAGTTAACAAACTGGCGGGCCAAGCCAGCCGTTTATTTTGGTGGCAAGCATCGAATCATCGATTTTCCACTGTCTAATTGTATTAACTCGGGTATACGACGTGTGGGCATTGCGACGCAATATAAGTCACACTCGTTGATCCGTCATGTTAATCGCGCGTGGGGACACTTCAAAAAAGAGCTTGGTGAGTCTGTTGAAATTTTACCAGCATCACAGCGTTATGGTGACGAATGGTATTGTGGTACTGCGGATGCCGTTTTTCAAAACATGGATATTATCCGCCATGAGTTACCAAAGTATGTCATGATTTTATCTGGGGATCATGTATACCGCATGGATTACGGTGGTTTATTAGCAAAGCATTTGGAAACTGGCGCGGATATGACGGTATGTTGTATTGAAGTTCCTTGTGAAGAAGCTGCAGACACATTCGGCGTTATGACGGTAGATGAAGAAAAGCGTGTTCGTCGCTTCGATGAAAAACCAGCGGCACCAAGTTCAATTCCAGGCAAACCGGGTACATGTTTAGCATCAATGGGGAATTATGTATTTAATACCGAGTTTTTATTTGAGCAATTGAAAAAAGATGCTGAAAATGAAGGGTCTGGACGTGATTTTGGCCACGATATTATCCCTGCTATCATTGAGGAGCATAATGTATTTGCCTTTCCATTTAGAGATCCAGGCCATGAAGGTCAACCTTACTGGCGTGATGTGGGCACCCTTGATTCATTTTGGGAAGCAAATATGGAGCTTGTAATGCCAGAGCCTCAGCTAGACTTATATGACCCAACATGGCCAATTTGGACATACCAAGAGCAACTACCTCCTGCAAAATTCATTTTTGATAATGATGAGCGTCGTGGTATGGCCGTTGATTCTACCGTTTCGGGCGGGTGCATCATCTCGGGCTCGGTTGTGCGAAAATCACTGCTGTTCTCAAATGTACATATACGTTCATATTGTGAAATTGAAGAGTCGGTTATATTACCAGGTGCCATCATACAGCGAAACTGTCGTATTCGCCGTGCCATAATAGATCGCGGGTGCGAGATCCCAGCAGGGGTTGAGATTGGTTTTGACCGTAAAGCAGATGAAGAAAATGGTTTTAGAGTATCTAAAAAGGGTATTGTACTAGTTACCCGTGATATGCTCACTGAGCTTGCAAAAAAACTTGAGCGCCAAGAGCGTGATAAAAAGCAATTAGCCTAGGGCGTGTTGATCTTTTGTGATTAATTTTGCAGCAGTATGTTTGGTATTTAGGTAATAACGCAGTATGAATTCTAAACATGCGCTGCCCAAAGGGTTCTTCCTAGGGGCGATTAACTCTTTGTTACCTACACGGATGTAGGTAAGGGGCGTGAGTAGGGCGCACAAGCTTTGCTCGATTTTACTTAGCCCGCTCGATTAAATCGCCTCTAGATTGAACGAGTTTTAATCTTGAAAGGTCAAAAGACCCTAATAAATCAGTTGTAGGAAATAAAGAAAATATGCATGTATTAATGGTTGCAGCCGAAAATGACACGTTACCAAATGCTAAAGTCGGCGGTGTTGCTGATGTGATTAGAGATAGTCCAAAAGCATTAGCACAAAGAGGGCTAACAGTTGATGTTGTTATACCTGATTATGGTTTTAGCGTATTGAGCAAAGAGCATCTTGGATTATTATATGTGCCATTTGCAGGCTACATTCATGAAATACATGCATGGGAAATTAACTCAGTTGATAATGGGGTAAGGCAATTAGTTTTGTCTCACCCTTATTTTAGTCAGCATAATGGCGCGGTATATTGCAATGACGAACCTGGTAGGCCATTCGCTACAGATGCAACTAAGTTTGCACTGTTTAATGCTGGCGTTTGTGAAGCATTATTACAAGGTATATTTATACGCCCTGACGTGTTGCACCTACATGATTGGCATAGTGCCTGCGCGGCATTATTGCTAAAGTTTGATCATCGTTTTACTGCATTTTCACAATTAAAAACAGTGTTTACAGTACATAATATAGCTTTACAGGGGATCCGACCTTTTAAAGGCGATGATTCGAGCCTTGAAGCTTGGTTTCCATCATTAAGTTATGACGGCCATTTATTGTGTGATCCTAGGTACCCGCATTGTTTTAATCCAATGCGTACCGCGATTAATCTTGCAGATAAAGTACATTTAGTATCACCCACTTATGCGCTGGAAGTTTTAGCTGCAAGTTCACCTGAAAATGGTTTCTTCGGTGGTGAAGGCCTTGAGAAAGATTTACAAAAGGGAGCAGAAGAAAATAAAGTCGTTGGTATTTTAAATGGCTGTGAGTACCCAACTCATGAAGCAAATTCAACACTTCAATTAACTGACTTATATGAAGAAATAGAGTCAACTCTATTTGGTTGGATCGCTCAAAAAACTACATTAGTTAGTAGTTTTTATATTGCTCACCAACGATTAATAGGCTTTCAAAAACAAAAAAATAAAGGACCTTTGATCACCAGTGTAGGCCGATTGACTGATCAAAAGGTATTGTTATTACACCAAACCTATCAAAATAAATATGTAATTGATCATCTTTGTGAAAAATTAGCACAGCACCAAGGCAATATGATTATTTTAGGCTCTGGGGATGAAAAATTAGAGCAGATAATGACAGAAGCCATGGCTCGCAATTGTAATTTGCTGTTCCTTAAAGGGTATGGACATAAAGTGGGGGAGGACCTTTATGAGCTTGGCGATCTATTCTTAATGCCAAGTTCATTCGAGCCATGTGGAATTAGTCAAATGTTAGCTATGCGTGCTGGGCAACCCTGTTTAGTTCATGGCGTTGGCGGCCTTAAAGATACGATAAATCACTTAGAAACGGGTTTCAGTTTTACTGGTAACTCACTTGAAACTCAATGTGAAGGCTTGATTGATTGCTTTTCAGATACCCTTAATTTACGAGCCCACAAGCCAAAGCAATGGCAGAATATAGTGCAACAAGCGAGGGCGGCTCGCTTTACATGGTCGAAAGTCGCTCAGGAGTACATTAGTAAACTTTATTGTTAGTACTGCAATTTGCCACCTTTCTAGTTATAATGTGTTTATATTTCAAGGTGGCCTAGTCTTTTTTTATTGGTTTATAGGCTTGATTAATAAAAAATACTGTAAAAGGCTGACTAGTGGAAGTATTTGTAGCAAGGCAAGCAATTTTTAATCGTCGGCAGTCTGTGGTTGCCTACGAGTTATTATTTCGTAATAGCATTAATAATTGCTTTCCTAATATTGACGAAAGTGTAGCTACAGCCAAATTAATTGTAGAAAATCAACTAAACTTCGGCACTCGCCATATTACATGTGGTAAGAAAGCGCTTATTAATATAGGCCCAGATTCATTAAAAATGGATTTGTGCAGCTTTTTACCCCCCCAAGACGTTGTGCTTGAATTATTAGAAACTATAGAGCCGACAGAAGAAAACTATCAATTATGTAAAGAGTTGTTTAAAAAAGAGTTTACATTAGCTTTAGATGATTTTATCTATGATCCTAAATGGGATCGATTTTTGAAATTTGTTAAGTTGATAAAGTTTGATATTCAAATCACTCCTCTAAACCAAATCGAATCGCTTATAGTGCGCTTTAAAAAATACAAAAATTTAAAACTATTAGCAGAGAAAATAGAAACGCTTGCTGATTTTAAAGTCGCTCATGCAATGGGATTCGACTATTTTCAAGGGTATTTTTTTGCTAAACCACTGTTGATTCAACAAAAAGATATCGATATGAATCATGCGCTGGCATTGTCTATCTATGCTCAAGCGATGAAAGAGAATCCTGATATTAATGCGATAGCAGCTCTTTTTCAGCTTGATACTGCCCTTGCTTTCAAATTATTACGGTTGATAAACAGTGGGGTGTTCCCGGTTCAAAAAGAAATAGAATCATTAAAGCAAGCATTGGTGTATCTGGGTCATGATCATATCAAAAAGTTTATCAGTCTTTTAGTGACGGCCCATGTAGCGCAAAGTAAGCCAAATGAATTAATTAAAATGTGCATAATTCGAGCGCGATTTTGTGAATTGATAGCAAAAAAAGTGGCACCAGCCAATGCGAATAGTGCATTCTTAACAGGGTTATTTTCATTGTTGGATGCCATATTAGATAGGCCGATGGATCAGTTGCTTTTACGTTTACCTTTCCCTGACATAATCAAGTCGGCGTTAATGGAAGAAAAGAATAATCTTTATTATATCCTCGAAATTGTTAAAGCATATGAATCTGGAAGCTGGTGGGCGCTAGAGCAAGCCGTAATATTATTAAATATCCCAAGTGATATACTGCCAAGTTTATATAAAAATGCTTTAGAATGGTCTAACAACCATAAATATAATTAAAAGGATTTAACAATGCGAAATCACAGTATAGATGTTATTCGTGGTATTGCTGTGCTTGGCTTAATGTATATGAATGCATATTCATTCGGGCTATTTGAATTTGGCTATGTTGCTTCAGCGTCACCTCCGTTTTCAGATCATGTTATTAAATTGAGCAGTCTCTTATTTGTCGATGGACGTTTTCGGAGCCTATTTTGTATTCTTTTTGGGGTTGGGTTATATATTCAATGGCAACGAAATAATGATTTATCACGTTTAACTAAGCGTTTAAAAATACTCGCCGTGTTTGGTTTACTTCACGGTTTTTTACTGTGGGCTGGTGATATATTATTCATTTACGCATGCGCAGGTTGGGTCGTAATTAAATACCTCGACGCAGAAAGTAACATGCAATTAAAGCGTGGTTTTCAATTTCTTTTACTCGGTTCAGTTATCACCGTTTTATTAGGTTTATTATCCCCCCCAATCGTTATTACACGTGATTCAGCTGAGTTTTTAGACCATTTTTATACGTATAGTGAATCAGGAAGCTCTGTGTATTTGAGCAACATGGCAATGTTTGGCTTTATGCTTGTGATACTTCCTTTTATTACCGTATGGATGACCGCAGGGCTTATGCTGCTTGGTATTTATGCTTACAAAAATAATGTGTTTGAAAATGGTTTACCTAAAAAAGTGTTAATCATTTCGCTGTTTTGTTCCGGGATTTTAAGCTGCACTAGAATATTACTAGAATCTCAAAATAGCACATTCGATATTGCGATCTTAGAACCTATAACGTGGTTCTCAGCTTTGTTCATGGCTTTAATTATTATACATGTTGTGGTTAAATTAGTAACAGTGAAAGGGATTCTACTTACAGGCTTGCAATCCGTTGGGCGGTTGGCTTTAACCTTGTATATTATGCAAAGTGTTTTGTTAGTGATGTTATTTAAAATGCTTTATCCGGAATGGGTTCTGACATTCGATCGAATTGATTATTGGTTAATTGCTACTTCAATTGCCTTATTTCAGCTCGTTTTTAGTGTACTTTATAGACGTTACTTTGACCAAGGGCCCTTGGAGTTTATTTGGCGTAAATTGGCTAGCTAGTTTATTTGGGACTATTCTCAGAGGTAGTAATAAACTGGAGAAATAGATGAAGCGCTATTTATTTATCATTCTATCGTGTATTTCATTGCACTTAAGTGCTGTTGAGCCTTTTTCTGTACTATTTGTGAACCCTTCAGTTAAAGGGGACCCATTTTGGGAGAAAGTACAAAGTATTGCAGAGGTGGCTGCAAAACAAAACAATATAAGCCTGGATGTGATCTATGGAGAAGGCAATCGTTATATTCAGCTCTCGGAGCTTAATAAATACTTACAATATCGCGCTACGCCTGACTATGTAGTATTGCTGAATTACCCCGGTGGGGCTGAGCAATCAATGAATTTGCTTAAGCAGTACAACGTTAATTTTATTACTCTAGAACAAACAATTACAGGCGATGAACGGGGATCAATTGGCGAACCACAAGCACGTTATAAAAATTGGCTAGGTGAAATTTATCATGATAATTTTAAAGCAGGCCGGGGTTTGGCTGATGCATTAATCACTCATTCTAAAAATCAAGGTCGCCAGCCTCACGTTGTGGCTATAAATGGGCATTATGGTACTGAGTCAGATGCAAGAAGCGATGGTTTAAAAGCCTATTTAGCTGATAACAAATTGCAATTAAGCCAAACAGTCTATGCGGGCTGGTCAAAACTTGAAGCTATCACCAAGACAAAAAAATTAATTCAACGGTATCCAAAAACTAACGTAATTTGGAGTGCATCTGATTTAATGGCATTGGGAGCTTACACAGGGGTTTCTAATGCGAAAAATTATTCAATGGGTGGCTTTGATTGGTTAAAAGATAATTTACGCTTAATAAAGCAGGATAAATTGGCTGCAAGTGTTGGAGGTCACTTTATGATGGCAGGCTGGGCGTTGATAACATTGGTTGATTTAAGAAACGGCCACGATTACTGGAAAAATAACACCAATATTGAAATAGATCTTGATGTGATCACAAAAGACAATATCAATCAATATGAGTATCTTATCGATGTGAATAATTGGTCTTTTGTAGATTTTAACCGCTATCGCCTTCTCGATAACGAACAACTTAGCTACCGCTTTGATATAAAAAGCCTGCGTAAAGATAACCTTAATCTAGAAAAATAACCGCGCAATATTTTTATCGCTGGTTTAAACTATCGGCCTTTGAAATTAATATGAATATGGCTCATGACAGACTTAAAACGATTAAATAAATTTATTAGCGATACCGGTTTTTGTTCGCGACGAGAGGCTGATAAATATATTGAAGATGGTCGTGTTACTGTTAATGGCATTCGCCCTGAAATGGGCGTTAAAGTTTCAGCGAGTGATAATGTTCTTATTGATGGTAAAGCATTAAAAAAGGTCCCTAAGCGAGCTTATATAGCTTATAACAAGCCTGTAGGGATCACCTGTACAACTGAACGCAAAATTCAAAGTAATATTGTCAAAGCAGTTAACTACCCCGACCGTATATTTCCAATTGGGCGGTTAGATCGTCCTTCAGAAGGTCTGATTTTTTTAACAAACGAAGGTGACATCGTTAATAAAATTCTTCGAGCGGGTAATAACCACGAGAAAGAGTATGTTGTTACCGTTGATAAGCCGCTAAATCGACAATTTGTAAGTAAAATGTCG
Organism: Pseudoalteromonas sp. Ld20; assembly: GCF_045064175.1. Lineage (NCBI taxonomy): Bacteria > Pseudomonadati > Pseudomonadota > Gammaproteobacteria > Alteromonadales > Pseudoalteromonadaceae > Pseudoalteromonas > Pseudoalteromonas sp. Ld20. Next base: position 71,681 of record NZ_JBISHB010000023.1, on the reverse strand, counting down.
GGTGGCCTACCAATTTTGGATACTGTTACTAAAAAATGTAAAGTAACTCAAACAGGTGCGCAGCAATTTACCATAGTGCTTACCCAAGGCTTGAATCGACAAATTCGTCGAATGTGTGAATATTTAGGGTATGAAGTTGTTACGCTAAAACGTGTTCGAATTATGAATGTTACTTTAAAGGGCTTAAAGGTTGGGCAGTGGCGCCATCTTAGCGATTTAGAAATGGCAGAGATTAACAACTCAATAATGGATTCAGGGAAAACTCAAGAACATTCAATTGATGAGAATAAAAATAACCTGATTTTCGATAATAAAAAAACCTTTAAAAAACGAGTTACAAACACGCAAAGCGTCGCTAAAAGTACTATAAAAAGAACATCCCCCCGCACAAGTACAAAACGTGTGACCGGCACATTGAGTTTAAAAAAATAATGACATAATTAACACTAAAATTGACGCAGCTTGCGTTACTTTTAGTGTGATTTTTAATTAAGCATTTAGATGGGGGAGTTCTATTACCCATTCAATACCATTTTTTGAACTCGTTATTTGATATTTACCATTAAGTGGGCCTGAAATAATACTTGCAACCATGGGAGCACTCAGCCCGACATGCCCACTATTACCTCTTTTACTCGTATAGAATGGCTTTAGCAGTTGCTCAATCGATAGCCCTTGTAAGCCATTACCATTATCAGAGTAGAGAATGTCAAATCCATCATTTTTTTCAGTAATAATTATATTAATCTGTGTCTTATCCGCTTGTGGTGCGTGGGTAAAAGAGTCTTGGATTAAATTATTAAATACGAGCGCTAATAACTCAGTATCTAGATTAAAATCTGATTGGTGGATATTCAACTGTAAATTAAACGTCAGACCATGGTATAGCTCTTGAGATAGAGTGAGGATATTTTTAATAAAACTCTCTAAGTTAGTATTTTTAAGTTTTCTAGGCCCCTTCGCTCTAGAGATCATTTTTAATAAATTAACGAACTCAGCTACACGCATCAAATTGTTCTCAGATAAAGTTATGCTTTCACTTGCATCTTTTAACTTGGCTTCTAGTTGAGTTGCGGATAAAGTTTTGTGCATATAACTAGACATAAGCGATTCAATGATGCTCTTTAAATGGGTTACAGCAGTAATGCTTGTACCTAAAGGTGTGTTTATTTCATGGGCAACACCAACAACCATTTGATTAATTGCGTGCGATAACTCTTGGCCTACACGTAAATTATGAGCTTCAATTAATTTAATCTGAGTGCTAACGCGCGCGACTATTTCGGCAGGGCGAAATGGTTTTGTTAAATAATCTACGCCACCAGCCTCTAATGCTTGCACTATGTTATCAGTGTCAGTTTGAGCACTTACAAAAATAATGGGGATATGTTTAGATTCGTCTTTGGATTTAAGGGTTTGACATAGCTCTATACCAGACATAACAGGCATTTTTATATCGGTAATAATAATATCTGGTCGTTTTTTTTCAACGAGTTGCAAAGCCAGAGCTGCATTGGTGGCAGCTCTAACAGTATGGTTTTCAGATTTTAAAATTAATTGGAGAACATGTAAATTTTCCACAATATCATCTACAATCAAAATATTAGCCATTTATTACCCCGTTAACATTATCTCATCAAGTATAGCCATAGTTAGAATATTTATTTTTTTAATATGAGTTATTATTTCATCAGCAACACATCAAAAAATGCTTATAGTGTATTTAGCTTGTTTATATTTTTAATACGACTATTTTTTATATGAGCATTAAGTAATTCGAGCGTATGAGATGACTGCAAAGAAAGTATTAAATATCCTCTATATCGTGTTTTGTGCCTTTTTACTAATGTCGGTTTTTATTGTTGTTTTATTTCTTCAGCATAACTTGAAGCAAACTAAAAATCTCGTTGCTTTAGAAAAATTGACTGCGATGTCGACTGAATTAAAAACAAGCTCAGATTCATTAACACGGTTTGCAAGAATGTACGTAATAACCATGGATGAAAAGTGGCGCATGTTATTTGATCATGTTGTTGATATACGCACAGGCTTTGCCTCACCAGTTGAAAACCCGACCATATATTGGGAACGTTTATCTTTGGCGCCTAAAAGTACAATTCCCCATCGTACTGTACAAAAGTCATGGCCATCATTACTTGAAATAATTCAAAGTAATGATGCGCGCCGTAATGAAGTTGCCGCTTTTAAAAGTGCGTTGGATAGCTCAAATGTTTTGATTGATATTGAGCAGCAAGCGTTTGATTTAATTAAAATAGGAGGACAAGAAAACGTTGCTAACGCTCGGCTTTTGTTGTTTGGAGAAGTATATATAAAAGAAAAAAGTAAAGTCATGTTTTCAATAAATAGTGTACTTGCTGAAATAGAAGCACGAAAGTCCTTAGATTTAAAAAAAGCCGCGGAGCATTTACAGTTAATAAAAGCCCTCGGTATTTTGTGTTTTGGAGGGATAGTAGCCCTGCTGCTTTTTTCATATACGTTATTAAAAGGCAGATATTTTTCACCGATTAAACGGATCCACGATGCTGTATTTACATCTATTAAGCTACATAATCACCAAATTGTTTTACCAAATGATGTTAAAGGGGAGCTGGGTGAGCTTATTGGTGCATTTGAGTTAACGCTTAAAAAGTTAAATTTTAAAATTAGTGCATCTAAACACATTAAAGCTTTTAATCATGCTATTCGTGGAATTCACAAACCTAAAGACATCATCGAAGAGTCATTACAATTTATTTCACTAAACTTTAATTCGCCTAGCTGCGCGATATTTAAAGTAAACGGGAATAACCTAATATTAGATGAATATATAGGTCATATCCCTATTTTTGATGAAAGCAGTGCACAAGCAAAGGCGTTATTAAAAAACCAAAACGTTCAGACGATGACTGCTTTGGAAAATAATTCAATTAAGATCATTGTCAATGGGCAGCAAATCCTAATTCAAGAAGCCCATTTAATGCCTTTAATCGTCAGTGAACAATGTATAGGTGCACTCTACATAGCCTCAACATCTACTTACCATAAAGCGCAAATAGAAACACTTGAAGAAGTATGTAACGACTTAGCGATTGCAATTAAATTAGGAGTCAATATTGAAAAGCAAAATGCAGTTGAGGTTGCCTTATCACAACAGCTAGAGCTTAATCATCATATTATTAATGCGATTCCAAACCCAACATACTACAGAGATAAGCAAGGGTGCTTTATGGGGGTTAATAAAGCCTTTTTAAACTTTATAGATAAATTTGAAGCTGACGTTATTGGCACTACGGTTGACTTTATTTTCGAACAGCAAGCGGCTGCCGTATTTAATGAACAAGCGAATGAAATTATCAAAGATCGAGCTAATGTAGAATATAGCATGGTGACAATGAGCGGTAATGATCAGCCCGTTGAATTAGTGATTTATGAAGCTCCATTTTTTGATAACAAAGGAGTTGTGTCAGGAATTGTTGGGATGTTTTTAGACGTTACAAAACGCAATGAACTTGAGCGAGATCTTGTAGAAGCTAAAGAAACGGCGGACCGTTCTGCAAAAGTAAAAGGTGAGTTTCTTGCCAATATGAGTCATGAAATCCGAACGCCAATGAATGCGATAATTGGCATGGCACATTTAGCGATGGGGGCTCAATTAAATGAAAAACAGGCTAATTATGTTAATAAAATAGACATTGCTGCGAAGCAATTATTAAGATTAATCAATGACATTCTAGATTACTCTAAAATAGAAGCGGGAAAAATAGAGATAGAGCAAACGGCTTTTGGATTGGATAAATTATTAGAAACAGTATCAACAGTTACCAGTATTAAAGCACAAGAAAAAAACTTGGAATTGGTATTCGATATCCCCCCTTCTTTGCCCAATAGTTTTATAGGCGATCCACTAAGATTAAGCCAAGTATTAATCAACTTAGTTGGTAATGCGGTAAAGTTTACAGATTCAGGAAGTGTAACAATTAAGATTGTGGCTGAATCAATTGACGATAAAAATACTGAATTGAAATTCTCTGTCAAAGATACTGGCATAGGTATGGATAGGCAGCAACAAAAAAGGTTGTTCAGTTCGTTTTCCCAAGCTGACTCATCTATCACAAGGAAATATGGTGGCACAGGATTAGGATTAACAATCTCTCAACAGTTAGTAAAACTAATGGGAGGCGAGATTTATTTAGAGAGCACATTAGGTGAGGGATCAGAATTTTACTTTAATGTGAATTTACCTATAAAAGATGAATGTGAATTAAATGGTACTTTACCCAAATCATTTGCAAATTATCAGGTATTGATAGTTGATGATAATTCTCAAGCATTAGATGTTTTGGAAGGTATCCTTGTAAATGCCGGATTACAAATAACGAGACGAGATAATGCAACTGCCGCAATTGAGTTGTTAAGGCACGCTAATGATGATTTCGATCTTTTAATCATGGATTGGCAAATGCCAGAAATGGATGGTTTGAATGCTATAGAGTTACTTAAGAATGAAGACTTATTAGCTAATACAAAGGTTATGTTAACAACAGCGTATGGAAGAGAACTTGAATTAAATGAAGATCAAAAACGCTTATTAGATGCAATTATATTAAAGCCAATAAACCCTTCTTATTTAATTGATTCTTTAGTTGCATGCTTTGGCACATATACATCAGAACAGCCGTTAAAAGAACAAACTTACGCACATGATGCGCTTTTAAACATAAAGCTTCTTTTAGCTGAAGACCAACCTGTAAATCAAGAAATCGCCTATGAGATTTTAACCAGCTTTGGGGCACATGTTGATATTGCAAATAATGGTGAAGAAGCTATAAAGAAAATAGAAAAGGAAAAGTATGACCTTGTTTTAATGGATATGCAGATGCCCGTATTAGATGGGATCAGTGCGACTAAAATCATCAGAGAGGGACTTTCAAATACGGCACTCCCTATTTTAGCGATGACAGCAAATGCTATGCAACAAGATATAAATCGATGCACAAATGCTGGAATGAATGGTCATATAGCAAAACCAATAGATGTAAATATGCTTGTTGAACAAATTTTGCTGCACGTTGCAAAACCCCCTATACAAAAGATGAGGGAGCCAACTTATATTGAGCCTGACTTGACATCTATTGCGAAAACGAAAGTAGTTGAAAAGTATTTAGATGGGGTTAACTTAGATGAAGGAATTGAGCGTGCGGCAGGTAATGAGTTGGCCTATTTCAGCATACTATCAAAATTTTTATCGCAACAAGTGGAAGAGCTAATAAACCTTAAACAGGCAATTACTATAGAAAACTATGAGCTAGCGTCAAATTTATTGCATGCAATTAAAGGTGCCGCTGCGAACTTAGCTGTTTATGTGATCGCAGATAAAATGAAGAACCTAGAACAAAGCTTAAAAGCTAACCTGATCGATGCTCATGATATTGACAGTCTTATTGAATACGTGAAGAAAATAAACCCACAATGTTTAGCAATTATAGAATCAATTAGTTCGAGTAAGCAAAAAATCAACGAAGTTGATAATCAGGGAGGGCTTATCCAAAAACTATCGCAAGCGCTTAAAGATTTTGATACTGAGGCTAGTGAAATCGTCCAATGCTTATCTGTTAGTGATACCCTAGAGCTACAGCAAATAAATAAACTACAAGAAATGGTGAGTCGTTTTGAATATGTTAAAGCAGATATGTATTTGACTCAGTGCTTGGCCTAGGGCATGTTGACCTTTGTGGGTTGAGATTTGTTCAATCTAGGGGCGATTTAATCGCGACGCGAGGTTTGGAATCGAGTGGGCTCGATAACTGCTCCTGCGTGATTCTACTGGCTCACATCCATGTGAGAATAAGTAAAAACCGAGCAAAGCTTCCGCGTCCTGCTCACGCCCCTTACCGACATCCGTGTAGATAACAAAGAGTTAATCGCCCTAGGAAGAACCCTTTGGGCAGCGCATGTTTGGCATTTATACTGCGTTATCGCCTATTTATGGGGAACAACCACACTGCATAGGCGCTGCCTTGCCTAAATACCAAACAGTCTGTTGCAAAATCAATCACGAAAGGTCAACACGCCTTAGTAATCAAAAAACTTTAAACCCAAGTAATAAAGGAGGGGATTTATTACTTGGGCAGAGCCTATTATGCGTTTTTAGGTACTTCGATTTTAAACAGTAGAGTATAAAGTACGGGTACGACAATGAGTGTGAGTACAGTTGCAAATCCTAATCCGAACATGATTGTGACGGCCATAGATTGAAAAAATACGTCAAACAGTAAAGGGATCATACCTAAAATAGTTGTAATTGCAGCCATTGCAACAGGGCGGACACGGCTTACCCCAGAGTCAAACACCGCTTGGTATGGGTCTTTTCCACTGGCTAGCTCAAGGTTGATTTGATCAACTAATACAATGCCATTTTTTATTAACATCCCGCTTAAGCTTAATAAGCCTAATAAAGCCATAAAACTAAATGCGGCGTTCATTAATAATAGCCCCGCGCTTACACCAATAATTGCCAGCGGCACCGTTGCCCAAATAACGAGAGGCTGTTTAACCGAGTTAAATAGTAATACAGTCACTGCAAACATAGCTAAATAACCCAGTGGCAGCGAGCCAAATATTGCTTTTTGCGCTTTGCTGGATGACTCAAACTCTCCACCCCATTGTAACTCGTAACCATGGGGTAATGTAATTGCTTCTATATCAGCACGAACCCGGGCGAATAGTTTAGCGGGGGTCTCGTCGCCAATAACGTCATGATCGGCCATAACAGTGATTGTACGCTTTCGGTCACGGCGCATTATTAAACTATCTTCCCACTCAACAATAAAATCATCGACTACTTGAGTAACCGGAACAAATACACCTAAAACAGGGCTGTAGATTTGTAAGTCACGTAAGCTTTCAACATTGAGCCGTTCTTCAGCAGGTGAGCGGGCAATAATAGGCAATAGTTGCGTACCGTCTTTGTATACACCTACCTTTTTACCGGATAAGCTGGTTAACAGTAATTGATCTAAATCTGTTTTTCCGATGCCTAAACGACGTGCTTTTTGCTCGTTTAATTGAGGGCGGATTAATTTAGAGCGTTCACGCCAATCATCACGTACATTAAATGAACCTGCGTCACTACTTAATATGTCTTTAGCTTGTTTTGCTAATTGGCGTAATATGACAGGATCGGCCCCTGAAAAACGAGCTTCAATTTTTGCATCTGTTGAAGGGCCAATTTCCATGCGCTTTACTTTTAATTTAGCATCGAGAACATTATTGTATTCATAATCACGTACTTTTTTGATCATGGTAGCAACGGCTTCTCTATCTTTTACGCGAATAATCAATTGTCCGTATGCGGGATATGACTTTTCAGGTGCGTAAGTAAGCATAAAGCGCGGAGCACCTTGGCCGATGGTCGTTGTTACATCTTCAACGAGGGGATCTTTTTGTAAAAAGGCTTCAAGTTTTGCTACACCATCTAATGTAGTATGAATGTCAGCACCTTGAGCATGCCAGTAATCAACATAAAACATAGGCGTATTTGAAGCTGGAAAGAATGATTGCTTAATAAACTTAAACCCAAATATAGCGCTCATTAACAGCACGACCATAAGGAGTAATGTTGTTTTACGAAATCGCATCGAGTTACTTAGTAAGCTTTTATATAGGTTAAAGATCACTCCTTGATAAGGGTCATCATCGTGGCTATCTTCTTTAACTTCAGACTGCTTAAACATTAAGTCAGCGTAAAAAGGGGTTAACGTTATGGCGGTTATCCAGCTAAGTAATAGTGAAATTAACAACACCCAAAAAAGGCTTCCAGCAAACTCCCCACTGGCATCAGCGCTTAACCCAATAGGAGCAAATGCAGTGATGGCAATAACCGTGGCACCGAGCAGTGGCCACTTCGTTTGCTCTACAATGTTTACTGCCGCTTTAATTTTTGTTTGACCACGCTTTAGGTTTATCAAAATGCCTTCGGTCACAACGATTGCATTATCAACGAGCATGCCAAGCGCAATGATAAGTGCACCTAAAGAAATTCGCTGTAAGTCGATTGCAAATAGTTTCATAAAGATGAAAGTACCCAGAACCGTTAATAATAAAATAGCGCCAATTAACACACCACTTTTAATTCCCATAAAAACTAAAAGTACAACGATAACAATACCAATAGCTTCTAATAAGCTGATAATGAAGCCATCAACTGACTTTTCGACTTCCACGGGCTGGTTATATACGGTGTTAATTTCCATGCCATGGGGGCGTTGATACTCCATTGATGCTAAATGGGCTTTTATATTCTTACCAATATCGACAACATTAACACCAGTACTGAAAGATACGCCAACCAGTAACGTTTGCTGTTGGTTAAAGCGCATAATATTGTTAGGAAGTTCAGCGTACTCTCTATAAACCTTCGCTACGTCACCTAAATAAATTAGCTCGCTAGCACCTGGTTTTGAAATAAGTAAACTCTCAAGTTCTTTAACGTCTTTAAATTCACCTGTTGGGTGCAAGCGAATTGATTCGTCACCAACGCGGACTTTTCCTGCATTAGATACAGTATTTTGTGATTGTAATAATTGATAAATTCTATTTGGTGCTATACCTAACTGAGCGAGTTTTCGAGTTGAAATTTCAACCATTACTTGCGCTTGTTGTTCACCAGCAACAGTAACTTTACTTACACCATCGACGAGAACGAGTTCACGCTTTAAGAAATCAACATAATTTTTTAGCTCATCATAAGAGTAACCATCGCCTGTAACAGCATACATAACGCCATAGACATCACCAAAATCATCCATTACGGTACTTGGGTATACACCACTTGGTAAAGCGGAGGCTTGATCGTTTATCTTACGGCGTAATTCATCCCATATTTGTCGCAGGTCTTGTTTGCGGTAAGTACTTTTCATCTCAACCGTAATTTGTGATTTACCAGGGGAGGAAATACTAGTCACATAATCTACGTAAGGTAATTGTTGGATGGCGTTTTCAATAGGAAATGTAACTTCTTCTTCAACTTGTTGCGGTGATGCACCGGGATACAGAGTAATAACCATCGCTTTTTTTAGTGTAAATTCAGGGTCTTCTAATTGCCCTAAGCCTAAATAAGAGACTGCTCCGCCAATTAAAAGTAGCAGTGCGAACATCCAGCTAATTACTTTTCTTTTTATGGTAAGTTCAGCAATGCTCATATTATAAGCCTCGCTCTTTTTGCCAAGGACGAACTTGCATACCTTCTTTTAAATAATGCACACCCGCTGCAACAACCTGTTGATCTTTTGTAACACCAGAAAGAACCTCTATTCCGCTTTTATGGAGTTGACCAACTTCTACAGCTTGTTTAGTTACTTTTTCGCTAACAGCGTCGTAAACCCATACGTAACTATTGTTGTTTGAAGACTCCGTTGGTTCTGAAAATACGGCTTCAACAGGCAATAATGCATACTGTGATTGAGAGTGAGTGATCTTACTTAAATCAATATCAACACGACCAGTCATGCCCGCGAGTAAATTGAAGTCTTTTGGCACAGGTAAAGAAAAAACCACTTTATATGACAGTGTAATAGGATCTGCCTGCGTATCAAATTCTTTGATTGTGAGTGTGTATGATTTATTTTGAAAACCATCAAATACCACACTAGGCTGATAGTTTGCGTCTTTATCTATACGTGCAATGAGTTTTTCAGGTACTTGAATAACGACGTCCATGAGATCGCGAGTCTCAAGGCGTAAAATATTTTGTTTCGCTTGGATATTTTCAAAGTTTTTAACAAATACTTTTGCCACAGTGCCGCTAAATGGCGCACGTAATTCACTATTATCTAAATTTGTTTGAGCTATTTTTAATGCAGATTCCGCCACCTGCTTATTAGCAAGTGCCTGATCAAGTTCAGATTGACTGGTAATTGATTTATCAAATAATTTTTTTATGCGGTCAAGTTGAGAGTGTGCTAATTCGTAGCGTGCTTTACGTTCTTCGTATTGCAACTGAAAATCTTCAGGGTCTAATTTAGCTAGTAATTGATCTTTTTCAACATGCTGCCCAGCCAGAACTGGAAACTTAAGTAACTCACCATTTACTCTAAATGCTAAATATGACCCTTGATTAGCCACAACTTCAGCAGGAAAACTTCGAATCGTTTCGTCAGAGTCACTGCCAACCTTAAAAAGCTTAACGGGTCGAATTGTAGCTTGCTGATCGACTTGAATTGGATCTTCTTTGCAGGCAATTAAAGTGAGCATTAATGCTGAGAGTAAAAAGGCAGGCACCAGTTTCATTATCTTCTCCGTGTCATAAAACAATATATTACGTGCAGCATACGCCGCAAACATATAAAATAAAAATTATTAAATTTTAAAAAGATCATAAATAAAAATAATGATGTTTTGGTTGAAGTTATTATGAACCTAGTCCAATTAAAAATGCTCGATGCGATAGTGCGCACTCAAAGTTTATCGCAGGCTGCACTTGCGCTGCATAAATCCCAACCCGCTTTGACACTTGCAGTAAAAAAGCTTGAAAATGAAGTGGGTTTTGAATTACTTGACCGTAACTATTATCGTCTCCAATTGACCGAAAAAGGGCGTATTTTTCATCGAGAAGCAGCACTATTATTAGGTGCTGAGTCTCATTTAATGCAATTAGCCAACGAATTGGCACTAGGGAATGAAGCAAATTACAAAATTTGCTATGAGCAACTATGCCATCAACCGTTTTATAACGATATTATTTGTGATGCGTTTGTAAAGTATACAAGCACGGAGTTTAGTGTAACAAGCGGTAAGCGGTTTGCGTCTTTAGAGCAAGTAAATAAGGCACAAGTGGATTTGGGGATTGGTCCTTGGTTTGATTTATTTCATGCAACAGGAGATTTAGAGAGTCTACCTATTGGGAAGTTAGACATAGGCATTGTTAGTGCTAATGGGTTGTTACCAAATAAAGTTGACTATGAACAATTACAGCAGTACCCATGTTTAGCCATGTTTGAAAGTGATATGAGTTTTGATAGTGAACGTCTATCTTATTCGAAAGGGTCTGCGATGATGAAAATAGATGACGTTTCGACATTAAAGTCATTTTTATTATCAGGCGCAGGTTGGGCAATAATAAGCCTTGCTCATTGTCAAAATGAGTTAGATAGTGGTGCATTACAGCAAATAAACATAATCGATAGGGAGCACACTTTTAGTGCTCAAATTCGTGTTTTTAGACAAAACTCAACGCATCATGGGCCTGTTGCAAGGGCTATATGGCGTGATTTTAAACGCTTAAGTAAAGAATATTTAGGGAAATGATATGGAGTTAAGCAAAGAAGAAAAGATTTATACTGTGATGGCTAATATTCCATTAGGGAAAGTAGCCAGCTATGGTCAAGTTGCTGCAATGGCTGGGTTGCCTAGCAACGCACGGTTAGTAGGGCGTTTATTAAAACTGATGCCAAAAGATTCTACCATTCCATGGCATCGTGTTATCAATAGTCAGGGTAAAATTTCTTTCCCTGAAGGCTCTTCACAGTATATAACACAACACCAATTGCTCATCTGTGAGGGAGTGACGTTTAAAAATAACCGTGTAAATATGCGAATTTACCGCTGGCTTTAAATTAGCGCGTTAATAAATATCTACTAATTGAAATATAGTGACAAACGCAGCCTGCAATCACAAAAATATGCCAAATAGCATGACTAAACTGACGGTGTTTTGCGCTGTAAAAGAATGTTCCTAAGCTATAGAATATGCCACCTGCAAGTAACCACCATAATGCATTAACGTCTACATTTAAGTACATAGGGTAGATGATTGCGACTGCAAACCAACCCATTAATAAGTATGTTGATAGTGAAACTTTTTTACTTTGGTTTTTGACTACTAGTTTATAAACGACTCCGCCAAGTGCTAAAGACCAAATAAATAATAGGGTGGCAACCGACCATATACCTTGTAGTGATAGCACTAAAAATGGGGTATAGGTTCCTGCAATGAGAATGTAAATAGCGCAGTGGTCACATTTTTTATAAAATGCGCGAACTTCGCTCCTTGTACTTGCGTGATATAAAGTTGATGATAAAAAAAGTAGAAATAAACTTGTGCCGTAGATCCCCGCACTTATTATTTCTGCATAGTTTTGTGCTTTTGAAAGCAACTCCCACAACACATAAATTGAAAATAGAACGCCAGCCCCGTGAGACACGGTATTAAGTTGCTCTTCCTTTGGGGAATAAGCATGATCAATCGACATATAAAGCTCTAAAAATAATAATCAAAAACGAGTTTCAGTGTACAAGTGTACGCTGAGTTTGGCAATCTAAATTAATGCACTACTTTTTGGTTTTTTTGACTAAAATGATTGGTTAAAAATATCATACAATGAATGGTGTATGAATTTTAATTTATTTATTTCTTTTTAAATCAGTGGTTTATTTTTTATTTTCTAGTTGGCACAACCTTTGATTAAGTAATAGCGACTAACTTAATAACACAACAGGGAATACCATTATGAAAAGCATTATTAAATCAGCAGTAGCAGCACTTTTAATTGTCGGTTCTACACATGCAAGTGCAAATGAAGGTGAGTTTGAGATTACACAAGTATTAACACAAAATATAGCAAGCTATATAAAGACGATGAATAAAGAATTAAGTAACTCACTGAAACAAAGCCTATCAATTAATTCGCAGTTATTGATGACTGAAGTTGTACAAAACACAAGCCGTACTCAGGGTTCAGATCTAGAAAAAATAGTAAAAACTGAGTTGGTAGCTGTTCAATCTCAATCAAATGAAGGGTAATCTAATGAGCAGTGAACTAGGATTATTAGCCTTAATGTTAGCACCTGTTTTCAGTTTATTAGGTGTATATGCATCGTTTGAGCTTATCCGTAATGTGGGGCAGTGGTTTAATATCTGTTAAACAGGTATAACAACAGTAGGTGAATTGATCTTATTTACTGCAAGGCACGTAGAGTAATGCATAGTTAATTGATGTAGTAGGCCTTATGAAACGTGCAATCTTCCCATTACCTGTTTTTTTATTACCACATGGGTATACACGATTACGCATTTTTGAACAGCGTTACCTTGACATGGTCAAAGAGTCGCTCAAAAGTGGGAGTGGTTTTGTATTATGCCAATATGATATTGATTGTTACCTAAATACACCTACCCGCGGTTGCCTAGTTGAGATCGTCGATTTTACCTTAGATGAAGGAGGGGTTTTAGTTATTGACGTGGCGGCGATGTATGCTGTTGAGATAACAGATGTGGTTCAAGATAAAAATAAACTACGCTATGGTCAAACATCGAAGACGAAAGAACCAAATTGGTTCACAGAGCCCCACACAATTGAACGCAGTGATACATGTTTGGTGAGCGCACTAAAAGATTTATTTGCAGATAATAAGCAACTGCGTAATTTGTACCGAGAAACCCAATTTGATAACTTTAATTGGGTGATTGCACGATGGCTTGAACTTCTTCCTATTTCAATAGATAAAAAACAACAGCTTGCGTATAAATCTGACTTTGCGAATATCCACACTTTCCTACATACTGTCATTAATAACGAATTTACCTAAATATATATGATCCATATGTTCTTCAGATGCGTATTGAAAAATAAGAACATTAAGGGGAATATAAAAATGGTGAGTCAACAACCGTCAATACGTTGTAAACCTAGAACAGGTAACTACACTGCCATGCCAGATACACCAAGCAAAGAACTTGCTGATGCTCTATTCGCCGTTGCTACTAAAAGAGACAAAAAAGCATTTTCTTATTTATTCGCGTATTTTTCACCAAAAATTAAACGTTTCGGTATAAAACAGTTTAATTCTGAAGCACAAGCTATGGAGCTTGTACAGGAAACACTCACTTCAGTATGGCGAAAAGCTCACTTATATAACAACGATAAGGGCGCTGCGACAACGTGGATTTACACTGTTATGCGAAATGCCTCCTTTGATATGCTTCGTAAAATGAAAAGTAACAAAGAGGATAATATCAGTGAAGATATTTGGCCTTTAGTTGAGCAAAATGAAAATGATGCCCATGAGTTTAGTGATCACCTCGAAGATAAGCAGATAAAGGGTTATCTTGATAAATTGCCACAAGCCCAAAGAGATGTTGTACGTGGCGTTTATTTTCAGGATATGTCACAAGAGCAACTTGCAGAGCAACTGAACATTCCAGTTGGAACAGTTAAATCTCGTTTGCGTTTAGCTTTACAAAAGTTACGAAATGAGATGGGAGATAAAAATGATTAAACACCATCCAACTGATGCTTTATTAACTCAGTATTGTAATGGAACATTACCTGCTAGTTTAAGTGTTGCAGTGTCTATCCATATTGATATGTGCTCTTGTTGTAGAGACAAGGTTGAAGCTATTGAAGCGAGTAATGCGAGCGAAGTATTTATTAACAACCAAGAAGATTTTTCCGAACAAATAGATTTAGAAGATGCAGGGCTATTAGAATCTATCATGCTAGATGATGGCATTGATGAAGTGTATGAAGTTAAAAAGCAGGAAGTTTCTGTAAATGAACAATCATATGAGCTACCACGTGCGTTGTCTCGAATTGCTCATAGTAAGTTTATGCAAATGGGCAAACTTTCTAGATCACGTATAGCGTTAGACGATGGCGCCCTTAGATCAAGTTTACTTCATATTGCTGCTGGTGGCGAAATACCAGAGCATACTCACACAGGCTTTGAATTAACTTTATTGCTTGCCGGTGAATTTAGTGATGAATCAGGAGATTATGTTGCAGGAGATTTTATGCTTCTAGATGGTCAGCATCAGCATACACCGGTAACAGAAAATGGCTGTTTATGTTACACAGTTGTCAGTAGTGCTCTACACTTTAATAAAGGTTTGAGTAAACTACTTAATCCAATTGGCAACTTGATCTATTAAGGAAATACATGCAGCAATCGACAATTAAGATAGGAATAAGCGCCTGTCTTGCTGGTGAAAAAGTCCGCTTTGATAGCGGACATAAAAAATCAAATTTTTGTATGGACGAGTTATCTAAACACGTTGAATATACTCGTTTTTGCCCTGAGGTAGCTGTAGGGCTTCCCATACCTAGGCCTACAATCAGGCAAGTTCGAGTTGGTGACACAATAAAAGTATGTCGCCCAGATGGCACAGGAGATGTTGGGCCTAAGTTAACCGAATATGGTAAAAGAATTGCAACAGAGCAGGCTAGTCAATTGAGTGGGTTTGTTTTTTGTGCGAAAAGTCCGAGCTGCGGTATGGAACGGATTAAAATTTACAATGAGGCTGGTACCGGCAATACATCTGAAGGCGTCGGCTTTTTTGCTGAACAGATTATGTTGCATAACCCGCTGCTTCCTTGTGAAGAAAATGGCAGGTTAAATGATATGCACTTACGGGAAAACTTCGTAATGCGAGTTTATACTTACAAAAATTGGCAAATTTTACGAGAGCAGCCAGTAAGTGTACATCGTTTAACTCAGTTCCACTCCCAATACAAGTACTTACTAATGGCTCATAATTACCAAGCTTATAAAGACTTAGGTAACTTACTTGGTACTTTTGATGGTGCAGATAGTGAATCACTTGCAGATTCCTATATTTCGGGGCTAATGGCTGCATTAAAGAGGCCTGCATCACGCAAAAATAACAGTAATACTCTTATGCATTTGCAAGGCTATTTTAAAAAGGTACTTTGTAAAGTTGAAAAACAAGAACTTAGAGATGCGATTGATGAATACAGAGAAGGACTCGTGCCTTTATATGTGCCTTTAACATTAGTAAAGCACCATTTAAAAGTTCACCCTAATGAGTATCTTGATAAGCAAGTTTATTTCAATCCTTATCCTCATGATTTAAAGCTGAGATACGGTATCTAATGAAGACAGTTTTTTGGTTTAGGCGCGATTTGCGCCTTTTTAATAATCTAGCATTATACGATGCGATTGAAAGTGGTTGTAAAAATGCCATTTTTTTTATTACCCCCACGCAATGGCGCCAGCATAATGTTGCACCTATCCAAATAGATTTGATAAAACGTAGAGTTGTATTTCTAGGTGATTTGTTGGCTAAACATGGCATCAAATTGCATGTAATTGATGCAGGAACTTACAACGAATGTGTTTTACTTTTAGATGGTTTTTGCTCGGCTCATAACATCACACAAGTTTTTGCTAATAAAGAATATGAATATAATGAGCAGCAGCGAGACGCCGACTTTATTTCAAGGGCAGACAAGCATCAGATAAAATGCACTTTTTACGATGGCGACGTAATTGCCCCACCTGGTACAGTTGTAACTAAAACAGGTGAAATGTATAAAGTTTTTACACCTTTCAAAAATACATGGCTGAAACTACATCAAGATACACATTTTCATTTTCGTCAATTTCCCCAGTGCTTTGCAGAAATAATTTGGCAACCACCAGCATCACTCGAAAGTGACAATAGCTCTGAAAAATGGCCTGTTGATGATGCCTCCCTCAGTGGTGTTATTGCGCGTTTTATTGATAAAAAATTGGTTAGTTACAAAGACACTCGTGATTTTCCTAGCATAAAAGGAACATCGGGGATCAGTCCATATTTGGCACTGGGTATTGTAAGCGTTCATCAACTTGTCGCGCTTGTTCAACAACAACATGTAGATGTATTGACTAGTGCAAAAAGTAACTTATTCACTTGGGTTAATGAGTTGGTATGGCGAGAGTTTTATCGCCATTTGATTGTTGCTTTTCCAGATTTAAATAAATATAAAAACTTTAATGAAAAGTACGATGCAGTTAAGTGGCGAGCAGACGATAACGATTTTACAGCGTGGTGTGAAGGGCGAACTGGCTATCCGCTTGTCGATGCTGCAATGCGCCAGTTATTAGAAACAGGCTGGATGCATAATCGTTTGCGAATGGTTGTTGCGAGCTTTTTAACTAAACACCTTTTAATTGATTGGCGAAAGGGTGAGCGCTTTTTCATGACACACCTAATAGATGGCGATCTAGCATCTAATAATGGTGGTTGGCAATGGGCAGCGAGTACAGGGTGTGATGCGCAACCATACTTTCGGATCTTTAACCCAATTACTCAAAGCGAAAGATTTGATCCAAAGGGGGAATTTATTCGTAAATATATACCTGAACTGGAAAATGTGCCGGATAAACAGATTCATTTTCCGCATGAATATTTAGCGAAGATGAATAAGAAAGAGGTATATTGGCCAGCTGTTGTTGATCACAAAGCCGCACGTGAAAGGGCTTTAAACGCTTTCAAGGTATAATTGTTTTAAGGTATAAAATGCGCGAACAAAAAATTGAGAATTTTGTCAATATTTATCAACAGCTAAGTAAAGATAGCCTACATTTACTTGACGATATTTATCATCCATCAATCTGTTTTTCAGACCCATTGCATACTGTTAATGGTTTAGATGATCTTCACAGTTACTTCGCCGATTTATACAGTAATGTAACTGAGTGTCGGTTTGATATTTCAAGCTTTCATAGCGTAGATGATGACGCTTTTTTATATTGGACTATGTACTATCGTCACCCTAAATTAGCATCGCACAAAGAAATCGCTGTTCAGGGTCATAGTCATCTGGTTTTCGATGGGAACAAAATAAAATTGCACCGAGATTACTTTGATGTAGGTGAGCTATTGTACCAACAAATCCCATTAATAGGCCCCGTTATTAAACTTATCAATAAGCGAGCGACACAATCATGATTACACTCATTACAGGTGCGACTTCTGGTATTGGTGAGGAGCTTGCAAAGCAATATGCTGCTCTAGGTGATCGCGTTATTGCTTGTGGTCGCAATGAGGAAAAATTAGCTCAATTGTCAGGTTATAACAACATTGAGGCATGTAAATTTGATGCTACCGATGTTGATGCAGTGAAACAGGCAACAGCTCATTACGAACAGTTTGACCGTGTCATATTAAATGCCGGAAATTGTGAATATATTAATGATGCTCGAAATTTCGACAGCGCTTTATTTACGCGTGTCGTTACAACAAATCTACTCTCAATGGGTTATTGCCTTGATGCTTTATTACCAAAAATAAAGTCAGGTGGACAATTAGTTATAGTTAGTTCAAGTGTTACTTATCTACCACTACCTCGCTCTGAGGCATATGGAGCTTCAAAAGCGGGAGTAAGTTATTTAGCAAAAAGCCTTGCTGTTGATTTAACTGATGTCGATGTATCGCTCGTTCATCCAGGCTTCGTTAAAACCCCACTTACACAGAAGAACGATTTTCCGATGCCTATGGCAGTGACGGCAGAAAAAGCGGCCGATTATATTATTAAAGGCGTTAGCAAACGCCGTAAGGAAATTCATTTTCCGTATCGATTTACTTTAATATTAAAGTGTTTACGCGTGCTGCCACTCCCTCTGTGGTTAAAGCTTGCAAAAGGATTATCACGTTGAAAAAAATAGCAATAATAGGTTCCGGCGTATCCGGTTTAAGTTGTGCTCATTTGTTACATAAACAGTACGATATCACCATTTTTGAGAAAAATAATTATATTGGTGGGCATACTGCAACAGTAGATGTTGATGTTAATGGTAAAAATTACGCCATAGATACCGGTTTCATCGTATTTAATGACCGTACATATCCTTACTTTGAAAAACTATTAAAGCGTATTGGCATAGAGCGAAAGCCGACTGAAATGAGTTTCAGTGTTCATAATGAAGAAACAGGCTTTGAATACAATGGCCACACGTTTACCAGCCTATTTGCTCAAAAACGAAATATTTTTCGTCCTCGTTTTTGGAAGCTACTGGCAGATATCGTCCGCTTTAATAAATTATGCAAGGTTCTACACCATGACAATAAATACACGCAGGGTCAAACTCTGGGCAATTTATTAGATGAGCACGGATTTAATGATTTTTTTCGTTATCATTATATCTTGCCTATGGGCGCAGCGATTTGGTCTACCAGCATAAAAGAAATGAGCGGCGTAGGCGTTGAATTTTTTGTAAAGTTCTTTTTTAATCATGGGCTTCTTGATATTACTAATCGCCCTCAATGGTACGTAATACCGGGTGGTTCCAGAGAATACATAGCGCCATTAATAAAAGGTTTTGCTGATAATATAAAGTTAAATAGCGATATAAAGTCAGTGGTAAGGAGGGGCCTAGGTGTAACGCTTTCTTTTGCCGATGGTCACAGTGAAGAGTTTGATAAAGTAGTATTTGCATGCCATTCAGATCAAGCTCTTAAATTATTGGATTCGCCTACAGATGATGAAAAAAAGGTGCTAGGTGCTATTCCTTACACTGAAAACTCAGTTATATTACATACAGATACGCGACTATTGCCAAAGCGTAAAGCGGCTTGGGCAAGCTGGAATTACCTGCTCAATGATAATGTAGATAAAGCTGCTGTTGTGACATATCAAATGAATATTTTGCAGGGAATTAAAAGTGACACACAGTTTTGTGTGACACTTAATCATAAGCAAGGTATTGATAAAGAAAAAATACTTCGTGAATTTACCTATTATCATCCTGTATTTAATAAAGCGTCAATTGCAGCCCAGCGGCAAAAAAAATTAGTTGATGGCGAAAATAATAGCTATTTTTGCGGCGCTTATTGGTATAACGGATTTCATGAAGACGGCGTTAAAAGTGCGGTAGATGTTGCGCGTCAGCTTGGTGTTGAGTTTGACTAGCGCGGTGTATATTGGTGATATAAAACATCGCCGATTTGCTGTTAAATCCCATTATTTTAAACACCCCATCTATATGATGTGGGTGGACCTTATTGATCCTGAATCACTCAATAATATACATAAAGGGTTGGGCACTAAAGGGTTTAAAGCGCTTAAGTTTAATCAAGCAGATTATCTTAATCAAGACGAAAATATACATGAAACTATCTCCGATCGTGCATTTAAAAAAATAGCCGAGTTGGGGGTTTCAGATATATTTGAAAACGTATACATGCTTGGTCAGTTACGGTGTTTTGGTCTTTACTTTAGTCCGGTTAACTTTTTCTTTTATCAAAGCAAGTCCGGTGATTTCACCCATATGGTCGCAGAGGTAAGTAATACTCCTTGGAATGAGCGGCATTATTATTTAGTACCAATAGAAAAAAAAGTGAACTTTAAGAAGGTTTTTTCCGTATCACCTTTCATGGATTTAGATATGAACTATCATTGGAATACGCGTTTTAAGAACGATAATGCAATGATTCATATAGAAAACAAAAAAGATGGCACTGTATTGTTTGATGCGACGCTTAGATTAAAACGCCAATCATTGAACAATGAGAGTGTGTCTGCACTTTTAAAGCAATTTCCAGCAATGACGTGGAGTATTTTCAAAGGGATATACGTCCATGCTTTTAAATTATTTTGTAAACGAGTGCCATTTATTGGGCACTCAGGTAAAGGCAGCTAATCTGCATTAGTAAGAATTTAGGTGATGTTATGGAAAAAGTATCCAGTTTAGAGACTGTGCAATCGAGTGATTGGCTGATAAAAATATATAAAAAACTTGTCTTCGGTGCCTTTAATAGTCTAAAAACCGGGCATGTAATTTTGTTAGAAGGTAACAATGTAACTCATTTTGGTGATAAAAAAAGCGAACTCAATGTAAAGCTTACAGTTCACAGTAATGCTATGTACAAGTCCTTCGCTTTATCAGGCAGTGTAGGTGCGGGTGAATCATATATCCTTGGTCATTGGGATTGTGATGATTTAACCAAATTAATTGAAATATTTGCCATTAATCAAAATGAGCTCGATGCATTTGAGAAGAAATTTGCATTTTTCAGTAATATTTACTTTCGATTAAATCATTTTAAGAACAAAAACTCAGAGCACGGTTCAAAAAAGAATATTGTTGCTCATTACGATCTTGGTAATGAGCTTTATTCATCGTTTTTAAGCACAGAAATGTTGTACTCAAGTGCAGTTTATCCATCAAAAAGCGCTTCTTTAGAAGATGCACAAAAACATAAACTCGATTTAATTTGTCAGCAAATAGATTTACAGCCAGGCGAAAAAGTAGTTGAAATTGGAACCGGTTGGGGAGCATTTGCAATACATGCAGTAACGCATTATGGCTGTCATGTTACAACCACAACAATTTCAGATGAACAATACTCATACGTAGCACAAAAAGTAGCTGAGCTTGGTTTAGAGGATAAAATAACGTTGCTTAAAAAAGACTATCGCTTACTTGAAGGGCGATATGACAAGCTTGTTTCCATAGAGATGATCGAGGCTGTAGGGCATGAATATTTACCGAGTTTTTTCAAAAAGTGCAATGAATTATTGAAAGAGTCTGGTGCGATGCTAATTCAAGCAATAACTATTGCCGATCAACGTTACAAGCACTATTTAAAAAATTCTGATTTCATACAGCAGTATATATTCCCTGGTGGATGCTTACCGTGTATTGATGAAATGAATAAACAAATAAAGCAGCAGTCCGACATGGTAGTCCATAGCATAAAGGACATAGGAGTCCATTACGCGAGAACATTAGCAGATTGGCGTTCTCGCTTTGTCGCAAGTTGGCCTGAAATTGATAAAACTAAGTTTGATCAGCGCTTTTATCGTCTTTGGCTTTTCTATTTAGCCTATTGTGAAGGGGCTTTTCGCACCAGAGCAACCAGCACTGTTCATTTAGTGGCACGTAAACCTCGCTTTAGCCATTCAAGAGACGACATTGCGCTCGGTTATTAATTTTGCATTGTTTCAAGGTGTTTGGTTTATGGCCTTACTCCTTGAAACTAGAGCAATAATTCCAATACTCTGTGTAATTGGTCTAATGGTTTATTTGTCTAAACAGAAAAAACAAGATTTAATACTGATCACATTTGGCTTAGTTATAGCGCTAACATACGAGTATTTAATGGTTTTATCAGGGATGTTGTATTTTAAACAGTCACCTTTCCCGTTTTGGCTTGTATTATTGTGGTGTGCATTATTACTGACTCTGAATACCTCAATGCAGTTTTTAAATAAGCTCCCTTGGTTTTTTTCTTTATTGGTTTGTGCCATTAGCGCACCTGCAAGTTATTGGGCGGGTGCTCGTTTTGGTGTTATTACCATTTCTGTACCATTATTGCAGTTTTGGCTTGTTTACGGGGTGGCTTGGTCATGTATGTTCAATCTCATTATGTATTTGAACAAACGCTTTGCTCAAAACAGCAATCAAAGCTCACCACAAATTTAACCTTCACTATTAAATTAAAGGTATTCATGAACCGTTTTATAGCTAATACAATCTGTGCGGTGTGCTTAGCCTTTGTTGGTCAATGCGTTTCGGCTGATTTTAAAACCGTCGGAACGTCTCGTTTTGAGTACATTTTTTGGGATGTTTATGACGCTACTTTGGCAACGACTACAGGGCAGTACGAGTTTCCTCAGCACCCGACTAAATTATCACTTACTTATCTTCGCGATTTTGCTGCAAAAGACATTGTCAAAGCAACCAACGAGCAGTGGCAGTACCTAGGGAAAAACCAACTGGTTAAAAAGTATGATGATAAGTTATTGGCAATCTGGCCTGACATAAAAGAAGGCGAGACACTTACTTTTATTACGACTGAAACAGGTATAGGTACTTTTTATCATCAAAATAAAGAGCTAGGCTCGATCAAGGATGTTAATTTTGCGGATGACTTCCTCTCTATATGGCTATCTGAAAACACATCTGAGCCTAAAATGCGCAAGCAATTACTGGGTCGTTAAATACAATTACCATTTGTTACAAACGCTATCAATAGGAAATAATATGAACAATACAATCCGTGGTTTAATTCTATTTATGCTTGTTTTTTTAACAAGCTGTGCAGCGCCCGATGTCGATTATTACAGCCAAAGCCAGCCTGAGTTTAATTTTAAGACATTCTTCAATGGTAAATTGAAAGCCTACGGTGTCGTACAAGATTATAAAGGCGAACTTACCCGTAAGCTAGTTGTTGATATGGATGCGTCTTGGGATGGCAATAAGGGCGTTATAGAAGAAGATTTTGTTTACGATGATGGGGAAACACAGCGCCGCGTTTGGTATATAACTTTAAACGATGATAATACATTAACAGGAACTGCTAGTGATGTCATTGGGATAGCGCAAGGTGCGAGTAATGGAAGTGTTTTTCATTGGACATATTCTTTAGAGTTGTCTGTTGATGGTAGCAGTTATGAAGTTAACTTTGACGATTGGATGTACTTGGTAACAGATTCTCACTTGATTAACCGTACCGCTATTGATAAATTTGGTATTGAGGTTGGTGAAGTTACTTTGGTGATTGAAAAAATTGAACAGTAGATAGTTTTTTTATAATAGTATTAAAAAGTCATTAAATTCAGTATTCGTTAATGATATAAGCATTATTTTTTAAGACTATTATCCAAATTTTATCCATTTATTAAGAATTTAAACAAAAATGGCAATTTGCTGTTGCCAATACTTAAAAAATGCATAAAGATAGGTTTTGCGAAGGCAAAATAATAACGAATAGGAATTTAACAAATGAATAAAGCTCAATTAGTTGAAAAAATCGCTACTGATGCAGAAATCTCTAAAGCAGCGGCTACACGTGCACTTGACGCGTTTACTGGTGCTGTAACAACATCTTTAAAAGAAGGTGATTCTGTTGCATTAGTTGGTTTTGGTACTTTCTCAGTAAAAGAGCGTGCTGCACGTACTGGCCGTAACCCACAAACAGGTGCAGAAATTCAAATTTCAGCGGCAACTATCCCAAGCTTTAAAGCAGGCAAAGGTCTAAAAGACCAAGTTAATCCTTAATAAGTTAAAGCACTTATTAACAAAAAAAGGGCTGTTTAGCCCTTTTTTTGTGCTTTTTAATTATTATATTCTTAACGCTTTATCACCACGGCCTATGCCTACAGCCCCAGAACGTACCACTTCGATAATATCGGTCTCATGGCGTAAAGTGTCTAAAAATGATTCAATTTTATCTGTACTGCTAACGAGCTGTAATGTATAACTATTGCGGCCCATATCTAAAATAGCGCCGTTAAATACATCGGCTACCCGAGTAACTGCCGAACGTTTAGCCTCATCTTGAGCATGAACTTTTACGAGTAATAACTCACGCTCAATATGTGCTATTTCAGTCAGGTCGATGATTTTTAAAACATCCACAAGTTTATTAACTTGCTTAGTGATTTGTTCAACAATACGGTCATCTCCCATTGTGGTGATGGTGATCCGTGATAATGAATGATCATCAGTAGTGCCTACAGTTAAGCTATCAATATTATAGGCGCGTTGTGAAAACAGACCAACTATACGCGACAAGGCACCTGGCTCATTTTCTAGTAAAATAGATAGTATACGGCGCATTATGCTTTTACTCCTTTACGTAGCCACATCTCATCAATTGACCCAAGTTTAATCTGCATTGGGTAAACGTGTTCTTTTTCATCAACACAAATATCTAAAAATACTAACTTGTCAGTAATCGCCATAGCTTTGTCAATCGCAGGCTGTAACTCATCTAGTGTATTTACCCTAATGCCTACGTGACCATAACTTTCAGCTAATTTTACAAAGTCAGGCAGTGAGTCCATATAAGATGATGAGTGGCGACCGCCATAAACCATATCTTGCCATTGGCGTACCATACCTAATGAGCGATTATTCAAAGAAACAATTTTGACTGCTAAGTTGTATTGCATGCAGGTTGATAATTCTTGAATATTCATTTGAATTGAACCATCTCCAGTCACACAAATTGACTCTTTATCAGGAAATGCCAGCTTCACGCCCATAGCTGCAGGTAAACCGAAACCCATGGTGCCTAAGCCCCCTGAGTTGATCCATTGGCGTGGATTTTTAAACGGATAGTATTGTGCAGCAAACATTTGATGTTGGCCAACATCTGAGCTGATATAAGCGTCACCATTTGTTGCTTTATAGAGGGCTTCAATAACAGCTTGTGGTTTTATTTTTTCGCCATCATTGCTGTAGCTTAAGCACTTTTGCTCGCGCCAGCTGATGATCTGACGCCACCAATCTTCTTGGGCACTTCGGTCTATATTTAAAGGGCTTTTATCTATCGCGGTCTGTAATTGTTCAAGTACCGTTGCAAGGCAACCTACGACAGGAATATGGGCTTTTATTGTTTTCGAAATAGATGTTGGATCGACATCAACATGGACAATAGTTGCATTCGGGCAAAACTTTTTAACATTGTTGGTTACCCTGTCATCAAAACGAGCACCTAAGGCTAAGATTACATCAGCATTGGCCATTGCTTTGTTGGCTTCTAGGCTGCCGTGCATGCCTAGCATGCCAATAAAGTTGGGGTGTACACCACTGATGCCACCTAAACCCATTAGAGTATTGGTAATTGGCGCATTAAGTGACTCTACTAAACGTGTTAGTTGTTCTGAGGTATTTGAAATGATGATACCGCCGCCAGAATAAATAACTAATTTTTTAGCTTCTAATATAGCAGTTACAGCTTTGCGTATTTGTTTTGAATGACCTTTAGTATTAGGGTTGTAGGTTCGTAATTCGGTTGTGGAAGGGAATTCAAAATCAAATTTTAACGCTGGGTTTAACATGTCTTTTGGCAGTTCAACAACGACAGGCCCTGGGCGGCCGCTACTTGCGATATAAAATGCCTTAGCTAAAATTGTTGGAATATCTTTAGCGCTACGACAGTTAAAACTATGTTTAACAATAGGGCGAGAACAGCCAATAATATCGGTTTCCTGAAATGCATCATCACCAATTAAGTTAGTAGGTACTTGACCTGATAATACAACCATTGGAATTGAATCCATGTACGCTGTCGCAATGCCCGTTATGCAGTTTGTAGCACCTGGCCCAGAAGTAGCTAAAACCACCCCAACATCGCCTGTAGCACGCGCATAGCCATCGGCCATGTGCGTTGCTGCTTGTTCATGTCTTACTAAAATATGCTCAACATCATCTTGTTGAAATAAAGCATCATAAAGATCTAATACAGAGCCACCGGGGTAGCCAAATATATATTTAACCTTTAACTCTTTTAATGCCTGAACCACTAGTTCGGAGCCATTATATTGTTTCGTACTCATCCTCATTCCTCACGTACCTGATACTTTTAATTAAGGTTACAAGTAAATAGTTACCTAATAGACTTAATTAAATTAGTATTACAATTTAAATGCATAAAAAAACCCCCGCTGGAGCGAGGGTTTTTAAAAAGCTGTTTCACCTTTTAATACATCCTCGCAGGGCTTAAGACTAAGACCAGTACGAGAACGTTTATTTGGTGAAATTGATGTTTCATAATATTACTTTTCTTCTGTATGTTTGTTATGAAATTTCTAATGAACTATTTAATTACTCGGTGCCTAAGACACAATTAATTCACTTTTTTATTACCTCTATTTTTAAGTGTTTTACTACCTAATGTCAACCGCCAGCAAGACTATCTTGCATTAAAATTCCAAATTAATTGGTTTTTTATTTTAAGCTAGCTTTAAAATGTGTTTTTTTACGAGGTAATTAAAGAATTTATGCTTAAAATGATAGCTGTTGATGGAGCGATGATTTGATCTCAGCTACAGAGTCTAATTGTAGACAAAGACGTTACGATGACAAAGCTTAATAATAGGAATGGTGTTGAGCTCTAATTATGTGAGAGATAAATATTTTTAGATGCTATTTCATACAATTAATTAAAGATTGAACACAGGGTATTCAGCTGATGTTGCAGGTATGAGCATAGGTGATAGCGCTTAATTTATTCATTAAACGTCTATGAATTGAGTACTAATACCAATCGACTTAGATATTTAACCATTCTAGCGGGCTAAATAAAGCGCTAACAGCGTTATAAATTTTTCATGTTCGACTGCATGGATGCAGGAGGTAGAGCAATGCAGGAGCAATTGCCGAGATCAACACCATGTCAAAATTTATGCCTTGTTATCACCGTATTTACCTGTCGCTATGAGTGGTCAGTAACTTAACTCGATTGGTATAAAATTGTTAGTACAAAGGGCCGTTGAATCGAAAATTGACAGGCACAAAAAAACCAGTTTTAACACTGGTTTTTTGTGCTTTTTAACCGTTCAGAAAAAATTATAGACGGTCAATTACAGCTTGAGTGAAATCGGTAGTTCCGTGGTTGCCACCTAGATCACGCGTTGTACGATCACCGGTCTTAATCACATCAGCTACAGCGCTACGGATGCGCTCAGCTGTATCACCCATTTCTAAATGCTCCAGCATTTGAATTGACGCTAGGATCACAGATGTCGGGTTTGCTAAGTTTTTACCCGCGATGTCAGGTGCACTACCATGTACAGCCTCAAAAATCGCTGCATCTTCACCAATATTAGCACCTGGCGCCATACCAAGACCACCAACTAGACCTGCACATAAGTCAGATAAAATATCACCAAAAAGGTTTGTTGTAACAATAACGTCAAACTCTTCTGGGCTCATTACTAATTTCATACAAGTAGCATCAACAATCATTTCTGTTGATTCAATTTCAGGGTAACGCTCTGCAACTTCACGTGCTACTTTTAAGAATAAACCTGATGTTGATTTTAAAATGTTAGCTTTGTGAACAGCAGTTACTTTTTTACGGCCTTCACGTACGGCAAGCTCATATGCAAAAGTAACGATTTTCTCAGCACCGTCACGCGTGATCATTGACATTGCTTGTGCTTCGTTACCATCTTCTGAAGTCACTTGGCCTAAACCTGAATACATACCCTGTGTATTTTCACGTACTGTGATGATATCAATATCATCGTAGCGGGCTTTTGTTCCGACAAATGATTTTACTGGGCGCACGTTTGCGTATAAACCAAATTGCTTACGTAATGTGACGTTGATTGAAGTAAAACCTTCACCAACAGGCGTTGTTAATGGGCCCTTTAAAGTGATTTTATTACGTGCAATAGTGTCAATAGTCTCTTGCGGTAATAATTCACCTGTTTTCTCTAAGGCAGCTAGACCAGCATCAACGAATTCATAATCAAAATCGCATCCTGCGGCTTGTAATATCTCAAGAGCTGAATCAATAATACTTGGACCGATACCGTCGCCTTTGATTACTGTGATGATTTTTTTGGTCATGAACTTTTCCTATTACGAGTTAGAAATACACGTAAATATGTCGCAAAAATAAACTGCGATAACTTGTTAGATAATTTACGTGAATGAGTTTGAAAATTTAAGCGGCTTTTATAGCAATTTATTCAACTTTTTGCCAGTAAAAACCGTGAAAATAGTCAATATGTCTTATAAAATGCGCTGTTTATACACTATTACTTAAACCTAGACTGGTTAATTGTGAATAAAAATTCGCAGTACTAGGCCAGCCAAGTTCTTTTAATACAGAATCTAAAATTTGCTTTTGCCACGGGCTGAGTACGTATTTTGGTTGATATACTTGTGTTGAAATTAACTTAACCGCAACCCATAACTTAGCCGAATCACTGAGTGATTTCTTTTTATGTTGCTCAGCATCTAATAAGGCTTGAGTCCATGGGTTATCACTTAAAACGGTGAGTAAGTACTGGCTGAGGGAGTCTGGGTCTAACTGTCGAACACCAAATAACCATGAGAGTAGGGGGCTTTTATCATTATTTGGTTCTTTACTATGCAATGTTTTTCGGCTTAGATCAGTACTTGCGTGCTCAATCAAATAACTTATATATGCATAAACAGGCAAGGCAAGTTGCTCAAATTGTTGCTCATTATTATGTCTGAAAAACAGTGCTAGAATATTAATTATACCGCGTAAACGACAATGAATATGACGCTGTAAAGGGTGCTTATGGGATGTTACAAGCTGCTCAAATAGTACGTGCTGTATTATTGCGGGGGCATTATCTAGGCCGACCATACACAGGCTATGTCGTAAGTCTTTACCAGGTAAATTTTCTTTATTATAAGGTTTAACTGACTGACATAAATTTTCAATTGTTTGAGTTTGATTCTGTAATAATTTAATCAATGCCGTGTATGAATATTCATGTTGTACTTTAACTTGGCTTATCAGTATTAAAAGCGCTTGTTGCTGCTCATTAACTTCCTCATTCTTTACAAGGTGCTCACTAAACCAAACACTGAATAAAACTCGCTTATCTATAATAGGCCGTTGTTTAGCATTGGCATCTAGTTGCGCTTTAATACTATGCCAGCGTATTTTTTGCTCTGTATCAATAGAAATAACAAGGTGTTTTTGAGTTTTATCTTCACCGATGTAAACGAGATCCTGTTCACCATGTTTAACAACACTTCCAGGTACAAAGGGGCCTATGTGTGCAATGATGCTTTTTAGTGCGTATTGTGCAAACTGATTGGGTGTACGTAAGTAAATATCAGCCACCGCTTTATAAACGCTGATATGATCATTGTGTTCACGATAAGTTATATTCATCGCGATTATATTTGCAAGGGCGACTAAAATTGTTGCGCCATCGTAAATCATAATTTGTGGTGTGCTAAGTAAGGCTTGTTTGTATTTATTTAGTCGTGCTAAAACTGCTGAGATATTATCCGTTGGCACCTGAGAAGATTGCAAAAGTTTAATAGCAAGCTGGTGGCGACATTGCCACTGCTTTTTTTCTTGTAAATTAAGTGGTTGGCGAAGTGCTAACTTGTTACTTTGCGTTTGAACACATAAGTAGTTTGTAAGGCAAACAAAAATGAGTTGTTGTGTGACTTTACTATCATAACCTAAACTTTTGCAAAATGCGGTGATCAATACACATTGATTGACAACTAGGTTCGTCGTATACCCATAGCTTTTTACGTACAAAGTAAGTTGAGCCTGCATAGCATGTGGTGTGTGCTCATAGACTTGATAATAGCGTTCAGCTAATTGACTAAGTAGTGGATAAATATTGGGCCATTGGCTTTTATTATTATAACAGCGCAGCACTTGGTGTGTTTTTTCAAAAAGGGTTACCAGTGATTGTGGATTGACGGTATCCATTATTTAATATTATCCTTCGCGCTGATAGGCATCAAATGCACTTGGGCCCCATAAAACTAATTCACCATTTTTAAATAGTAACCCCGAGCACTCATCCATAGTGGTGATCCCGTCTGACTTTATATGCTGAGTGCGGTAGAAAATAATTTGCCATACTTCTTCTTTATCACGCTTTGCAAAGGTAAGATCTGGACTACCTAAATAATCTAATACGCTGTTCAAATTAACGGGATTTTCTATCGTTAACTTATCAATATAACGCTTATTGAAAGCTTCGCGGTCTTGCCAAATCATTGCTTGAGGGTCATCTTTATAAAAAGTAATAACCAAGGTAGCAATTAAAGCATAGACACCTAAACCTAATATTAGATAGCGAAAAACCTTTTTAAACATCTGACACTCTTACACTGAAACTTAAAATTGAGTATACGCATAGTTGAAATTCAGTGCCATGCTAATGCGATTAATTGAGCCTTAACTGCTTTAAACTAAAGCCTAAGTTTATATCTGTGCGCAAACTAACCAAGTTTTTTGAAATAATATAGTCTTCCATACCAGACGCTAGTTTTTTACGGGTGCCGGGAGAAAGCGATTCATCATTGGCGGCTAACGTAATATCAGCGTGTTTAGCTATCACGTCTTGTGCTGTTTTAGTTCCAACACCTTTTATTCCAGGAATATCATTGGTTTTATCACCGGCCATGGCCCAAAAATCAATCAACCTAGCTTGTTCAACACCAAAGCGTTGGTGTATGGAATTTAAATCTAGATACTCTTTTTTAAAATAGTCGTACACACTAATGTAATTATTTAGGCTAGGTAAAAAGCCCTTGTCGGTAGATACAATAGTCGAATGTAGCTGATTCTTTGCCATCTTATGCGCTAAAGTGGCAATAATATCATCAGCTTCATCATTAACGGGTGCAAAAACAATAATACCAGTTTGCTCTATGGCGTGTTTAAATTTAGCGAGTGAATTTCTTAAAGTTTCAGGCATTGGTGCTCTGCTACTTTTATATTGCTTGTAATAATGATAACGCCAGCTTTTATCGCCATCAAAGACTGCAATAGCATGTGTTGCTTGGGTGATTTTTAGTAATTTTTCACAGGCATGCGCTACACGCGCGCAGCACGTTATAATCATTTGCTCATCGCTGCCTTTATTTTGATTACTATCAACAGCATAGATACGCCTAATTAAATTAAGCGCATCTATTAAAAGTAATTGTCCAGACACTAAATAAAAATCCTCATGCTTTAATTTCGTAACATGGAGTATATTTACTGCCGGGAAGTTTCATTCGTCCTTGTTCAACAAATGCACGTAATAATTTATCCATGGCGTTCATTAATTCAGGTTCACCACTTAAAATAAAGCGACCGTCTTGTTTTATTGCTTGGATCCCTTCATCTTTTACATTGCCGGCAACAATGCCAGAGAATGCACGACGTAGATTAGCTGCAAGCTGTTGCTTAGGTTGATCTAAATGAAGATCAAGTCCCGCCATATTTTTATGCGTTGGGGAAAATGGCTGTTGAAAATCGTTTTCTATTTTCAGTGTCCAGTTAAAGTAGTAAGCATCGCCTTGGCTCTTGCGGTAATCGCGTACATTAGCCATCGCAGATTTTAATTTAATACCCACTAATTCAGGGTTATCAATGATCACTTCAAATTTATCAAGAGCTTCAGTGCCTAACGTCATTTCTACAAATTTGCAGAGTTCAATGAAATAATTTTCGCTTTCTTTAGGCCCAGTTAAAATGACAGGTAACGACTGCTTTTGATTCTCAGGATGTAATAAAATGCCAAGTAAATAAAGCAGCTCTTCGGCCGTTCCCGCACCACCTGGAAAGATAATAATACCGTGAGCCGTTCTAATAAATGCTTCAAGGCGCTTTTCAATATCAGGAAGGATAACGAGTTCGTTAACGATTGGATTAGGTGGCTCTGCGGCAATAATGCTTGGTTCTGTTAAACCTAAATAACGGTTGTTGGTATTACGTTGTTTGGCGTGGCCAATCGTTGCGCCTTTCATTGGACCTTTCATTGCGCCAGGGCCACAACCGGTACAAATGTTTAAGCCTCTTAAGCCCAGTTCATAACCAACTTGTTTGGTATATTTATATTCAACTTCATTGATCGAATGTCCGCCCCAGCAAACTATCATACTCGGATCGCTGTTCACGCGAAGTGCAGCAGCATTACGCAACATATCAAAGACCATATGAGTAATGCTTTTTTGATCTGTTAAGTCTTTTTCGTATTTTTGGCAAATAAACAAGATGTCGCGTATCACAGAGAATATATGCTCGTGGATACCTGTAATAATTTCACCATCAACAAAAGCCGTAGTAGGGGGGTTAATTAATTCAATCTTAATGCCTCGCTCACGACTTACTAAGCGAATGTCAAAGTCTTTATATTTATTATAAATTTCAAGGCTTGAATCTGTATGGCTACCAACATTAAGTACTGCTAACGCGCAATTTCTAAATAATTTATAACGTTCACTCGTGGACGATTGCTCTAATAGGTCTACTTCTAATTGTGACAGTAAATCTAACACACCGGTTGGGTTTAACTGTATTAACATAGGCATTCTCCTTGCTGAAAAGCAGTTCGGTGGTCGTGATTATTTACTGATACATATTCGGTCACGACCTGTATTTTTAGCTTTGTAAAGCGCATCATCAGCGCGATCAAATGCACTTAAAGGGGTATCCCCTTTTTTAAACTGAGTAACACCAAGTGAAATTGTAATTTCGACTTGTTTATTCTTAAATTTAAATGGAATGCCTTTCACAGCCTTACGTAGTTTTTCAAGGGGCTGACTTGCATGTTCAAGTGACATACCTGGCATTAATAAAACAAACTCTTCGCCACCATAACGTGCAATAAAGTCAGATTTACGAATCGACATTTGCAACGCTTTTGCAATTACTTGCAATGTTTTGTCACCAGCACTGTGTCCATACTTATCATTAATTGACTTAAAGTGATCAACATCAATAACCACTAATGTCATATCTGATTCTTGGACTGCAAAAAGGTGAAACTCATGATTAAAGCGTTCATCAAATGCAGCACGATTAGGTAATTTAGTTAAACCATCGAGTAGGCTTTTAAAACGCTGTTCATGTAAACGTTTTTTATACTTGGATAGCTTGCCTTCTAAACTACCAATTCGTTGATTTATTTCGTTAAAACTGGAAATTAACGCTTGACGGTCTTCTTGTTCAAGGCGTTCTTTTTCAATTAAATCTTGGCTAAGCGACTTTAATTCATTATCAACGAGTGCCTTTAACGATGAGATAGACGTTGCATTTTGCGTTTGTGACGTTAAATTGTTTATTTTACTTTCGATTCGTTTATTAAGTGCATCAAATTCAGCTCCCATCGATTGTGAGTGTTTGCTGGTTGAGACAATTGAATGATGTAATTCTTCAAGTGTTTGATTTAATGATACTAAAAAGCTTTGAGCGGACTGCCGCTCTTTACTTATATTACCGGCAATAATACGGATAATTTCAATTGCTGAAACTAATAAGTCATCCACAGTATCCGTTTCAGAGATATTATTTTTTATAGTTTTAACTTGTTCCGCAGCTTCATCTTCAAAGACTAAATCATTGGCTAAATTTAAGAGTTCTTTTGCCAATGAGGGTTGTAATGATGCTTGCTTAGAGTCAGTTAATGTAAGTTTTGCATGTAAAGCTTGATGGTAAATAGTAACAAGGCGGTTAAGAATAGGAATGAAATCCCTATTTGATTGGACCTGATTTAATTCATGATCGAGCAAGTGACGTAGCGTACGTCTTGCGTCATCAGGCAGCCCTTTTGTTTTTTGCAGCTGTTTACCGGCATCTTGAACACTATTGTAAAGTTCACGCTGATGAGCTGACTGTAGGGCTTCTTGCCCCTTTAATAGAGTAAGAACTTCATCAATAAGCGGCGCGAACATTTCAAAATCGACCCCTTTTGCTAATGCACTACGAAATTTAGCTAAACGGTTATCAAGTTCAATGTCCATACCTTTACAGCTTAATGATAATTTAGCTGAAAAATGGGTTAATGTATCGACCTGTTGTTTGCGCGCATGCTCTATCACCATGCGCGACTCAATGGCTTGTTTAAGTTTTTTATTTAAAACTTCGATCTGTTGTGACACTGATAGCTACCGCCATTGATTAAATCTTTATATTGCCTTAAGTTTACAACAAAATTGGAACAAATGTAGTCGCGAAGTCAAAAACTTAGCATTTGATGGTGATTTTTATTCATCGGGCTTATAACTGTGTCTTTTTGTCGCTTTTAATTCACATTAATAGCCATCATTGTTAGGCTAATTTATAACATAGCAATGATAATTTAGAATAAAGAGTCTATATGAAACGTTTTTTAGCATTATCGGTATTAGCAGCACTCTCTCAGTCAGCATTCGCTGACGTAAATTACTCTCTTGAGATCACTCAACCAGAGCATCATTTAGGGAATGTAAGTGTTGCGTTTCCTCAAACAGCACAAGCTCATTTAGATGTTAAATTACCGGCATGGCGCACGGGTCGTTATGAGATTTTAAATCTGGCTAATGGTGTGCGTTTTTTTCAAGCAAAAGATGATGAAGGTAAAGCGCTTAATTGGGAAAAAATAAATGCCAGTACATGGCGTGTGCACTTAGACGAACCAACTGATGTGCAAATAGATTACCAAGTGTATGCCAATGAATTAGGTAAGCGTGCCCGTCATATTGACGATAGTCATGCATTTATTGATGCATCCGGCTTTTTTATGTTTAGTGAGTCATTTCGTCAAGAGCCTGTGACGGTAACCCTAGATGTTCCAAAAGCGTGGCGTTCTGTGTCAGGAATGGATAACGCAGGCTCAAAACATAGTTTTAAAGCTGCAGATTATGATGTACTGGTCGATTCGCCAATCGAAACAGGTCTTAATGAACATCATACTTTTAAAGTGGGTGGTCGTGACTATGAGCTAGTGATCTGGGGAGAGGGGAACTATGACGTTGACTTAATGTTAAAAGACCTTAAAAAACTAGTCACAACAGGCAATGTGATCTGGGATGATTATCCGTACGAGCGCTATGTATTTATGGTGCATGCCACATCAGGTGCTGGTGGTGCAACAGAGCATTTAAACTCAACCATCATTCAACGACCGCGAGATCGTTTTGGTTCGCGCGAAGATTACCTGGCATTTATTAGTACGGCAGCGCATGAATTTATTCATACGTGGAATGTCAAAGCGTACCGCCCAGAAGGGTTAGTACCTTATGATTATACGAATATGAATTTTGACAAGTTACTGTGGATTGCCGAAGGTTCAACTAGTTACTTTGAAGATCATTTAATGGTTCGTTCTGGTATATCAACGACAGATGAGTTTTTTAAAAGTTTAACAAAAACAGTTAACCGCCATTTATTAACGCCGGGTCGGGACGTACAAAGCGCCACTGAAACAAGTTTTGACAAATGGATTAATCAAGGTGGTGACCACGCGCGTAACTATAGCACCAATATATACTTAGAAGGGTCATTAATCTCCATGGCGCTTGATATTGATCTACTTGAGAATAGCCAAGGAAAGCAAAGTTATCGCGATGTTCATCGTGCTCTTTATAATTTACATAAACTCCCAGAAGGGTTTAGCGTTGATAATGTGAAAGCGATTTTAAAAGACTTAACTGGGCGTGACTATAGTACGTGGTGGGCTGCAAATGTAGACTCTCCAGCTAAAATTGATTTTGATATTTTACTTAATAAAGTAGGGCTTGTGCTTGAACGCCCTAAAGGTGCTAAAACATTAGCAAGTGTTGATGCGATGGCTAAAAATAGTGGCGAGTTACTTACGCTAACGCATGTTCGCCGTGGTGGTGCTGCGTGGCAAGCTGGCTTAACAACGGCAGATAAAATTGTAGCAATTAACAAAAAGCATGTTGGAAAAGATTTAAAAGCGAGTCTGGAAACATTCAAAGCGGGTGACAAAGTGACGGTTGACTTTATACGCCGTGATGCACTACAAAGCACGACACTAACTCTTACTGAAGACTTTGATAAAGCTAAAAAAATCGTCGTAAATAAAGAGGCTACTGAACAGCAAATGGCATTGTTTAAAGCATGGATGGGGGTCGATCATCCTAATCTAGTTAAATAATTAACATGACGAATGACTATACCCAAACTACCTCAAGATGAGACGCCCAACGGGTTGGTTTAAAAGCGATTTACACTGCATTATTGATTTTAATAAGGGAACAACCATTATTTTCAATCAATGCCTTGCCTAAATCGCTTTTAATTCCAACTGAAACTGGATCTTGAGATGGCTTGGGTATAAATGGAGCTGCGGCTCCTTTTTTTGTTATTAACCAAACTTTGCTTGAACATGTGATCTACAGATCAACTTACAGTGTTTTAAGCTACATAGAGCTTAAAAATTGAACCAACGAAGTGAAAGGTGCTAAGTTACACGTAGTTCATCAATTAAAAGGAATAATAATGAAATTAGAGTCGTTAGCACTTCATCATGGCTATGAATCAGAAGCCACCACAAAATCTGCCGCGGTGCCTATTTATCATACTTCATCTTATACATTTGATAACACTCAGCATGGCGCTGATTTATTTGACTTAAAAGTACCAGGTAATATTTACACTCGAATCATGAATCCCACCAACGCAGTTCTTGAGCAGCGACTAGCTGCAATGGAGGGCGGAATTGGTGCCTTGGCAGTTGCTTCTGGAATGGCCGCAATTACTTACGCAATACAATGTTTATGTGAAGTGGGCACTAATATTGTTAGCACAAGTCAGGTATACGGTGGCACGTACAACCTATTTGCCCACACATTACCACGCCAAGGTATTGAAGCTCGCATGATCAAAGCTGACGACTTTACTGCTTTTGAAAATGCTATAGATGAAAATACTCGTGCTGTTTTTTGTGAGTCAATAGGGAACCCTGCTGGTAATATTGTTGATATAGCACGCCTTGCAGAAATTGCACACAAAAAGGGTGTACCGTTGATTGTTGATAATACCGTTGCAACGCCTTACTTATGTCGTCCGTTTGAGCACGGTGCAGATATTGTTGTGCATTCATTAACTAAATACATTAATGGCCACGGAACTGCCATTGGCGGCATCATCATTGATTCGGGTAAATTTGATTGGAAAGCAAATGCGACACGTTTTACTATGATGAACGAGCCCGATCCGTCTTATCATAATGTTGTGTATACAGATGCATTCGCTGAGGCTGCTTTTATAGGCCGTTGCCGTGTTGTGCCATTAAGAAATACCGGCGCAGCATTGGCCCCTAAAAACGCGTCAGACATTCTAATTGGTCTTGAAACACTTGGCTTAAGAATGGAACGTCACTGCGAAAATGCCCAAAAACTCGCTCAGTACCTTGAAGATCATCCTAAAGTGTCTTGGGTTAATTACGCGGGCTTAGCATCAAGCCCTTATAATGAAATGAGTAAAAAAATGACGGATTCAAAAGCATCTGGAATTTTAAGTTTTGGCATTAAAGGCGGGGCTCAAGCGGGCGCTCGTTTTATTGATGCGCTTAATATGGTCTTGCGACTAGTTAATATAGGCGACGCCAAATCACTTGCTTGTCATCCCGCATCCACAACTCATCGTCAACTCAATGATGATGAGCTTGCAAATGCAGGCGTTAGTCGAGATTTAGTTCGTTTGTCGGTCGGCATTGAAAGTATTGACGATATTATTGCAGATGTAAGCCAAGCCTTAGAGCGTGCTTAACTATAATCAGAAGCCTCTTATAGAGGCATTTTCCCTCTCAAATTTATTAATTAATCAATATATTAGTTTCTGACCGTTATAATGTAACAATTCATTGCAGAGCGATTGACCTCAAGTGTACTTCGCGCGTACCCTATTGCGAATAAAATAAAAAGGATTATAAAATGCGTTTAAAACCTCTCATTGCAACACTTGCTGTTGCATTTTCGACGATAGTTATTGCAGATGAAGGAATGTGGCAGCCACATCAACTTCCAGAACTTGAATCAATACTAAAGGCTAAAGGGCTTGAAATTGATGCTAAATCTATTTCTAAGCTTACAGAATTCCCGATGAATGCTGTAATTAGTTTAGGTGGGTGTACGGCATCTTTTGTATCACCAAAAGGCTTAGTCGTTACCAATCATCATTGTGCTTATGGGTCTATTCAATATAACTCAACGCCTGAAAATAACATTTTAGAAAACGGCTTTTTAGCAAAAACACCCGCTGAGGATTTACCTGCGGCACCAGGCTCTCGCGTGTATGTTACAGAAACCGTGACCAACGTAACTGATAAAGTAATCAAAGGCACTGAAAAGTTGAGCGCAAAAGCACGTTACGATGCGCTTGAAAAAAATGAAAAAGCCCTCGTTGCTCAGTGTGAAGCTGATGACAATTACCGTTGCAACGTATATTCATTCCACGGTGGTTTAGAGTTTTACCTTATTAAATCATTAGAAATTAAAGATGTACGTTTAGCATATACGCCGGCAATGGGTGTAGGAAAATACGGCGGCGATATCGATAATTGGATGTGGCCACGTCACACCGGTGATTTTGCATTTTACCGTGCCTATGTTGGTAAAGATGGTAAGCCAGCTGAATTTAGTGAAGACAATGTACCGTACGTACCAGACTCTTACCTAAGTGTAAGTGCCAAAGGCGTTCAAGAAGGCGACTTTGTTATGGTAACAGGTTACCCGGGGCGTACTAATCGCTACCGAATTGCTGCGGAAGTTGATTATGTATTTAACACCAGCTACCCAAAAGCGCGTAAACATAACTCAAAGTATGTGTCTTTGATTGAAGAAAACTCAGAAGATGGTAGTAAAGCGCGAATTGCTTATGAAAGCACAATTGCAGGCTACAACAACTACATTAAAAACTACGGTTCAATGATTGAAAGCTTTAATAAAGGCAGTATGTTTGAGCGTAAAAATCAGTTTGAGCAAGACTTAACAAACTGGATCAATAGCGATCGTAAACGTAAAAATCAATACGGTAAAATCTTAGATGAATTGTCGGCTTTAGTTGCACAGTCTCAAAATCATAATGAACGTGACCGTATGCTTGGCTATGTACATCGTTCGCAAATGATCAGCACTGCACGTGGTTTATATCGTTTAGCATATGAAAAACAAAAGCCAAATGCAGAGCGTGAGTCTGGTTATCAAGAACGCGATTTACCGCGTTTTGAAGCGGGCTTAAAGCGTATGACACGTCGTTTTGATGCAACAGTTGATAAAGCAATTTTATTACACTTTTTAGAGTTGTATGCTGCGTTACCAAAAGCAGAACGTTTTGAAGATGTTGATAACGCATTTAAACTACAAAATGGGTTTGATAAAACAAAGCACAGTGAATTACTCTCGCAAATGTACGCAAATTCATCACTTAATGATGAAGCCGCTCGTTTAGCGTTATTTGAACAATCTTTAGCGCAAGTAGAACAAAGCGAAGACCCATTTATGCAATACGCTAAAGCGATATTTGCAGTAATGAAAGCAGAAGAAGATAAAGACAAAGCGCTTGCTGGTAAATTACAAGCTGCACGCCCGCAACTAATGAGTGCAATCATTGCATTTAACAAAGCACAAAATAAACCAGTTTATGCTGATGCTAATAGCACTTTACGGGTAACGTATGGCACGGTTGGCGGTTATTCGCCACAAGATGGTTTGGTTGCAACGCCATTTACCTCACTTGAAGGTTTACTCGCTAAAAACACCAATGTTGACCCATTCAACGCGCCTGAAAATCTACAAAAACAGATCAAAGCTAAGTTATATGGCGATTACACCGGTGGTATGAATACTGTGCCAGTTAACTTCTTATCAAATGTTGACACAACAGGCGGTAATTCAGGCTCACCAACGCTTAACGGCAAAGCTGAGCTTGTTGGTTTACTCTTTGACGGTGTTTATGAAAGCATCATTGGCGATTGGGATTATAACCCTGCACTTAACCGCTCAATCCACGTCGATTCACGCTATATGTTATGGGTGATGGATAAAGTTGATAACGCAGAAAACTTATTAGATGAAATGAAAATCGTAAAATAAGTAATAGCTAAAATAATCAAAAGGCGCTTACCTTAACCGGAAGCGCCTTTTTTGGTTATTACGTAGGTTGGTAGAGTGTAGCGAAACCGAGCAAATTGTTTTTAGTCCCGCTTGAACTACTTTTTATAAATACTTACTCAAATAGTGCAAAAACTTTTGTACTTGAATGAGATAGATAAGCATACTTTAGTTCTAATAAGTGACCAGCTAAATCCATAGAGTTAATATTAGTATTTTCCCATGAGTGTTCATCCGCCCAATCAATGGCAATATTTTTTAATTGCTCATCATCAATTACTGCTAAGTTTTCAGAAAAACTCGTTGGGAGTATCCAAAGATTGTCGCTTAAAGCAGAAGCTGAACATTTAAAGCAGCCAAGCAAATCTCCAATTTGATCCTTGGTAAAACGACCGCCAGCTAGTAATGAATTTTCAGGTACTTCATCAAAGCTATTTATATCGCCCCCTTCTTTTTCTGCAAAAAATGTAACGTCCACACTCAATCCTTTAGGTATTTATAAAACGCTTTGCTAAGCGGAAAATAATGGTTGGCTATAATCGCGAAGCGATGGCCAACGGTTATTTTTCCGTATAAGCAACTTATGTACAGCCCGACATGGGCATTGACTTATGAGGTGAAAGTCCTCTGTAGGAAGAAAAGGAAAACAGTTTTACTTCCGATGAAACTTAAAATGGGTGTCATTTTAAGTTCAATTTTAAGTTTCATTATCGCTGATATTAGCCAAGCGTTAGATAAAGCTTAAACATATTCAGATTGGCGTTTTGGCTACCAAAAGCGCCTATTACTTATTATCGTGTCGAACCGTTTCTAAAATCGCTTTTTTTTCACTATTGGATAATATAATCCAATCAAAAATCTCTTCGCTGGTGCGCCCACAGCCTGTGCAGTAGCCCTTTAAGCGGTAGCATTTGCCAATGCAGTCGGTTTTTAGCGGGAGGGTGTTTGATTTAATTGGTGAAGTCATAATGTCTTTTTTAAAGTTGCGTGATATTTAAAGGCCAGTTTAAGTGGCCATATACCCACTCCACCTTCAAAGGGACTACCATTATTGCAAAGTAATACCTGAGATTAAGT
The DNA here is from genome assembly GCF_045064175.1 of Pseudoalteromonas sp. Ld20. Lineage (NCBI taxonomy): Bacteria > Pseudomonadati > Pseudomonadota > Gammaproteobacteria > Alteromonadales > Pseudoalteromonadaceae > Pseudoalteromonas > Pseudoalteromonas sp. Ld20. The sequence goes on along the minus strand of NZ_JBISHB010000023.1, from coordinate 30,524 downwards.
TCCTGTGAAACGTTGGGTTCAGCATTGTGAGGTGGTATGGGTTTATATATTAAATTGTCGCTATTTGCTTGATATTGGTTTACCAACTTCTAATGAAGTAGACCACGGTGTGGTGCGCGATAAAGTCTTTGCAGTGTGAATTGAAATTACAGGAGTTTTGTCATCCAATACAAAAGTAGTGCGTAATGAGTCTGCTGATTCTTTTTGCTTTTCAAGCCAGTTTTTTTGTACTAAACATTCACGGGTAAAATCGACCGCTTTTTGGTGTAATGCAACGGCGGTTGTTTGCTCTTTAAAATCGCCTTGGCAACGATATGTAACCGTCTGTGCATCAACGGCTGTTATTTGGCAATCCTCACCAACCAGATCGTATTTTGCAGTCCACGTTTCCATGTACTTAGTATTAACACGTGTGCCCTTTAACTCTTCAAAGCGGTTATCATAGGCATTCAATAACCCGTTGATTTTTTCACAGGGAGTAAGATTATCAATAGTTGTTTGTTGTTCGGTGGTTAAACTTGTGCAGCCAGATAAAATTAGGCCAGTTAACAATACTGATAAAGACTTTTTCATAATGCGCTATCCTTTTGTAATAGCTAATCCTTCGAAGTGATGTTAAGGATACCTAAGGGCTTGAAAAAATGCTATGAAAGAGGTGAAAATAAAAGGGCGGTTTGATTTTTTATCAAATGGGTTATTGAGAATTGTTGGGTATATCAGTACTCAGTACTGGAAATTACATGCCCCAGTGCTGAGCACTATCATTACTTAAACAAAGTCATTGCGTAAATAAACGTTAAAGTGTTTGCTTTTGTACATTTTTTATTTTAACACGACCGGAGCCGTCAGCAACTAAAGTGAAGCTTGCTGCTGTATCAACATAAATTCCACCTGATCCATCGGTTACCGACACATCGCCATCCACATTTTCAATATTGATATTGCCAGAGCCATCATGAACCTTTACATCACTAAGGGTATTAGTTAAATCAATACTTCCTGAACCGTCATGTATATCCACCGCGCCGCTGACATTGTTGACAGTAATGCCACCTGATCCATCCTCAATGATTAAGTCACCTTTAATAGTGTCAACATTTATTGCGCCAGAGCCATCATGAATTTTTGTTGCAGCCGTATTCTCAATTAAAATCGCGCCTGAGCCGTCGGTAATATCCAGGCTAAATGTTTTCGGTAATGCCACTGTTAAGTCAATGCGTGTTTGCTGGTCATTATTACTATTATTATTACTATTACTATTACTATTACTATTACTATTACAATTATTTGCAGTGAGCTGTGCTGTTGTGCCTTTGTTAGCTAAATTAAGGCAGTAATTGTCGTGCGCTTCATATTGGTAAATTTCAGCTTTTACAGTGATTGCAGTTGTATCACTGCCCACTATATTTAAAAAACCTGATCCTGCCTCTACCTTTAATGCCGTTAGCGACTGCGCATCAAGTGTCAGCTGTTTTGTGTTCTGTAATGTCATATCGTTATTCCAAGCAAAAGCTTGAGTTGATACGAGTACGGCACTGATTAGAGTAAGTCGTGTAAATATATTAATCATCATTATTCCCTTTCTATTCTTGTCATGTTTTTAGTTTAGTCGCACAAAGCGCTAGAAAGGTTTAAAGCGAAGTCAATTATTTTTAGTCACTCTTATTTTACCTTTAAATCTGGTAATTAGAATTTAACTGATATTTGTAAATGGAAGATGAGCAGGTGCTGAGCAGTTTAAAGGTCTCTCTAGTGCTAGCTTATTTAAATGTGCTTAGCTAAAGCTTTATTTTGAAACTTTCCCGTTGCTTTTTTGGGTAAATTAATTTATAGATAGCTGGATTTTTATACTGTATATACATGTAGGGGAATCATACTGAACAATATAACCGATAGTAAATGTGCAATACTCAGAGCGGCACTTACTCTATAAAGTATATGATTATTGCTAAAATTTTAAGGATGAATCAATGAATTTAATCAAGATGGTATTAATATTACTATGTCTATCCATCTGCAATATCTTTGCAAGTCAACTTCCGAATGATTGTCTGTCTGAAAAAAACTATAAAAGTGGGGACATTTGCCAATTCGAAAATAGGTTGTTTATCGCAAAGCATTGGGTAAAAGGGTTTGATATAGCTAACAGTGCTTGGTTTGAAATACCAGTAGATACCGCAATGGACTGGCAAATTAAAACAGCTTATCAATTTGGCGATGTAGTCATGTTTGAGAAGCACTACTTTGTCGCTACACAGTGGAATATAAATAATTGTCCATTGAATTTAATTACCTGCCCTAAAGGTTCAACACACTATGAAAGCTGGCAAAGCTTTACCTATGGTATACCCAAAAATAATGATGTTAAACTATCATTTAAAACTGTTTATGATCATGATAGTGCAATGCCATATGCTGAAATACCTATCTTAATTGATAATGTTTATGTAGGTACAACTAATGAAAAAGGGTTGCTTAATACAACATTTAAACTTAGCTCTGGCGCTAAAGAGGTAATCATTGCTTATAAGGGCTATGCATTCAAAACGGCTATGGAGCAAGGTCAACACTATGACTATATATTTGAGTTAAATGAATCGAACCTGCATTATGAAGATTCACAACTAATAGGGTTTCCTCAGCATTTAAACGATAGCCAGCCATTGGAACTATATTTTGAGGACTCTTTAGGTCACCAACTCAGGTCTCAGTACCTTGAAAGTGTAATATTGAGCAAACCTGCGAATTATTTACTTGGCACGCACGATGTTACTGAGTATTTTAGTTTGAAAGATAATGTGATTCGTATTAATAAAACAAATGAATTTTACACCAAACTCAAAGAGCTTGATCAGGGGCCGTTGGAAATATGCTTCACAACATCAAATGATTATCACCAGTTTCCGTCACGATGTGTCTCTTTCTTTTACCAATCAGCACAATTAACGTTGAAGATAACTATCCCAGTGAATCTAAGTCAACTTATCAATATTGAAGATATCACACTAGCAGTCACAAACGAAAACAAAGTTGTCATTAAGCCCTGATTCGCAAGGTAATATTGTTATTCCAGAATTGGAACTAGGGTTGTGGCAAGTGAATGGTAAAATAGAACACCCTACAGGGGATTATTATCGAACGTTCGCTCAATTTGAATTAAATGAAAATACAATGGTGAGCTTACGATATTTTTCATATGCGAAAAATGCAACATTATCCGATTATTTTGACGTCTTAATACCGTTGACTAAGAAAATAAATAGTTCAGAAATAAATAACCAATCTTTTTCAGATGCAACTACTCTTGATGATTATCAATTAGCTCAAGATTTATTTTTGAAAAATATTGAAGGTCAAAACATACTGGCTACTGATACTAGCAATAATAAAAATGCAAAAATGATTGGTGTTTCTACTCGATATCAGCTTTGGGATAAAGAATATGAGTTTACCCTTCCGGATGGCGTTGAGTCATTTAATCTAACTTACAGCGTCTCGACAAATATGTGACAATATTTTGGACATGATGTTTGTTTAGGGCAATGGAATGATTCATGGGAACTATCTTTGCAAAACAATAATGGATCATTTTATTATGCGCAGAAAAGAGGAATATACTCACAACTTTATCTTGGCCCTATTTTAAAACCTAATCCTGATGGTGCTTCTAGGGCTATTATTTCTGAGGTTTTTAATGTTTCACACATTAATCCTAAAAATAGAACGTTCAAAATAAAAGTGGATATAGGAAGGAGTGGAAGTTATGGCTCAAATTGTAGGTGGAGTATGGTCCTTGCTTCTATTAATTACCCGAAAATTAAGTTAGTAAAAGTCAAAAGCATTTCATCAAGTGGTAAGATAAAGTACCCAAGTGAAATAGTGTCAATTCCTAAGTTAGGAAACAAGAATGTATTTAACAGGAGTTATGATTTAACGATCTCTAAAGCAGAAAATACTGTTCTGTCTTCCATTGACGTTTATCTAATGCTACCAGAATCTATTAGCACTCCAATTCTAGTTAATTCTTATGATTTTATGTCTAAAGAAGTTATAAATTTAGGTGGTGATGTATACAGAGTACCAGTAACATTCAAACTAGAAGGGAATAAAAGTAACTTAACAGAAGCACGATTTCGAAATTTTAAATATCAATTTATAGTCAATGGCTTTCATGATAATCAAGAAGTAAATTCTCAGTTATTGTCAGGAGCACATACAGCACTTTGGGCGATGCCTGAAAAAGTTAAACGTTTTGGTTGGACTCGTGACAAAGGCGGAGACGATTGGTCATCAAAAGGAGCTTATGCTTGGCTGGAAAATAACTTAAGTCTTATTACACGAGTAAACGATATATCAGGTGAGCATGGGCGTAACATCGGCCATAAAAGTCATAAATATGGTACAGATATAGACACCTTTCAATTTACGGAGTTGGATAATAAAAGTGGTCAGGAAAACTACAATCGTTTGCAAAGGGCTGTGAGTAATTATTTTGTTGGAAACACAATGGTGTCGGATGAACAAAAGCACTTAGATATAGTTAAAATATGGGTAAGTAATCAAAGGGCTGGCTTAGATGCACTATCAACAGTGTCAGAGGTGCAACGTTTATATTCTGGTTATGGTTCTAAATATGGTGAACTGTCAGCCGGTTGGTTATATAGCCTTATGATAAATGGTAATTTAACGATTGCTACAAAGGTACTCGAAACTGGCTTAGGGAGCTGGGAACCAAGTAATAAAATGAAGTTTAATAATGTTCATAATAACCATGATCATATTACCTTAGATCCAAAGGCTTTAATTTTAATACCTTAGATAAATTACGCTTTAAACTTAATTATCTAAAACCTACAGAAATTATTATTTATTTGTAGCTAAAGCATGAAAAGTGATTTTTTAATTTCACAACCTCCGGCTTCATTTTATTGATATATAAAGCGGAGCCGAGAGGTTGATCAAATCAAATTTTACGTCAAACTAGTTAAGAGAACAATAAATAATTGAGTCAAAATATGAACTCAGTTAATGCGACTTAAGCATTTAGCAAGTCAATGTATTTGGATTGAGTAAAGAATGCTAATATCTGTGTGTTTTTATCCTTTGTTAAAAACTCATAGCTTAATAAACAACTATAGATAAACTTATTTATGACGGCCTTGTAGGCATTCTACCACGTCTTTCAGCTCAAGGCCTTGACGCTGTAGTAACACGATTAAGTGATACAACAAATCGGCTGATTCATTCGTCAGCTCGTCGTTGTCGTGTTTCATTGCGGCTAGAGCAACTTCTACACCTTCTTCACCGACTTTTTGGCAGCTACGGCTTAAGTCTTTAGCAAAAAGTGACGCTGTGTAGCTTTTTTCAGGGTCGTCGTTTTTACGCTCTACAATCACTTGTTCAAGTTGTGCTAGAAAGCTCAAGCTTGGTTTAGCGGCATCACCAAAACAACTTTGCGTGCCTAAATGACAGGTTGGGCCAAGTGGGTTGGCGAGCACTAATATTGAATCGTAATCGCAATCTGTATGGACCGACACTACTTCTAAGTAATTCTCAGAGGTTTCACCCTTCGTCCATAAACGGTTTTTTGAACGTGAATAAAAGGTCACTTTTTGCTTTTCAAAGGTGACCTCAAGGGACTCTTGATTCATAAACCCTTGCATTAAAATAACCCCAGTACGGGCATCTTGAATTATGGCTGGGATCAGCTCGCTTTTCGCGAAGTCGACTTGAGTGAGGTTTTCTTTAGTTAGTTGCATAAACGCGCCGCCACTTGGTTATCTGTTAAATACTGTTTTAATTCGCCAATGTTGATCACGTTTTTGTGAAAAACACTCGCAGCGAGTGCGCCATCTACTTGGCTTTGTTTAAATACATCAACAAAATCTTGCATGCTGCCCGCGCCGCCAGAGGCAATCAGTGGAATATCACACAAAGCGCGCATTTTAGATAGTTGCTCGTTATCGTAGCCGTTACGCACGCCATCTTGGTTCATGCAGTTGAGTACAATTTCGCCTGCGCCTAAGTCCTGCACGCGTTTAACCCATTCCTGCGTTTTGTAGCGTGTACGGCTTGATGCATTGGGATCGCCAGTTAGCTGATACACTAAATACTCGCCAGTTACGTCATCATAAAAGCTATCAATACCGACGACCACACATTGCTTACCAAACTCATCATGTAACTCTTTGATAAGTTCAGGGCGTGCTATAGCAGGGCTGTTGATACTGATTTTATCTGCGCCGCGCTCTAGCACGCGTGCAGCATCGGCGACCGATTTAATACCACCGGCTACACAAAATGGAATGTCGATATGACGGGCAATGCTTTCGACCCAATTTACATCGAGTAGGCGTTTTTCAACACTTGCGCTAATTTCATAAAATACGAGTTCGTCAGCACCGGCTTCGCTATACGCTTTAGCCATTGTTAATATATCACCAACGACTTCGTGACCTTTAAATTTAACGCCTTTAACGACTTGGCCGTCTTTAACGTCTAAACACGGGATTATGCGTTTTGATAACATGCCAACGCCTCCTCAACATTAAATGCGCCATCGAGCAATGACTTACCTAAAATAACACCGCCTACGCCTAGCTCTTTAAGCTTTTTAATGTCATCGAGTGAACTTACGCCGCCAGAGGCTTGTACTTTAATGTTGCTGTTGTGCTTTGCTAAATCTTGGTACAAAGCAAATGAAGGGCCGGTCATAGTGCCGTCCTTGCTGATGTCCGTACACAAAAAATCAATAACGCCAAGTGCAACATAAAAGTCCACTAGCTCAAATAAGCCAAATTCAGATTCACTTAACCAACCGTGAGTGGCAGGGGCCCAGCCGCTGTCTGTTTTATTTACATCAAGGGCGATAACAAAATGCTGTGCGCCAAATTTTTCAATCCAGCCTTTTACTTCATCGCGCTTTTCAACTGCCATAGAGCCAATTACAACTTGGTTGGCACCGGCTTTAAGCCAGTCGCTTACGTCTTGTTCAGTACGAATGCCGCCGCCAACTTGATACGGCACATTTAGTGCTTTAGTGGCTGCTTGAATGTGTTGCCATTGTTTTTTGTCTGGATCCCGTGCGCCTTCTAAATCAACAAGGTGTAATTTACCTGCGCCGCTTTGTGCGTATTCTTGTAAGCGAGCGCCAAGCTCAAACGGGTAAAACTGTGCGGTATCGTATTTACCTTGATATAAGCGCACGATTTGATTTTGTAATACATCTAATGCTGGAATAATCACGTTAAATTCTCTTTATAATTTGTTGACTAAACTTGCCAGTCTAAAAAGTTTTGTAATAAACGGGTGCCGACTTTTGCGCTGCGCTCTGGGTGAAATTGCATACCCGCATAGTTATCGTTGGCAACAATGGCTGAAAAAGTTTGCCCGTATTCGCCGCTTACTAGCGTGGCATCATTCACTGTATGCGCAAAACTGTGTACAAAATACACTTGGTCGTTTATATCAAGGCCTTTAGTTAAGGCATGCCCGCGGTTAACCATAAGATTATTCCAACCCATGTGTGGTGAGGTTAAGCTGCCTACATCAAGGGCTTTCACTTGCCCAGGGATTTTACCCAAGCACTGCACATTACCTTCTTCAGTGCTCTCACAGAGTAATTGCATGCCTAAACAAATCCCCATCAATGGGCGTTGGTAGTCGTTAATTGCTTCTTGCCAACCACCTTCAATAAGGCGTTTCATAGCAACTGACGCATGACCAACACCGGGTAAAATAGCGCGTTCAAAGTTTTTAAGCTGCTCAGGGGATGTGATCACCTCGGGTGTTTGGCCAAGGCGTTCAAACGCAAAGCGTACCGAGTTTATATTGGCACAACCGGTATTAATTATGGCAATCATAAGCATCCTTTAGAGCTGGCAGTTTGTTGACTGGCGTCGGCCGCAACAGCCATGCGCAAGGCACGAGAGAATGCTTTAAATAAACCTTCCACTTGGTGATGACAGTTACCGTCGCTTACTGACAATATTAAGCTAATTGCTGCATTGTCACTTAAGCTTTTGAAAAAGTGCTCAACCATTTGTACGTCTAAATCACCGGCTTTTTCACGGCTAAAGTTAGCGTTTAAAACAAAAGACGCACGCCCTGATAAATCAATTTGTGCCTCTGCTTTGCATTCATCCATAGGCAGGGAAAAACCATAGCGGGCAATTTGCGATTTAGTGCCAAGCGCTTGTTTGAGTGCCAAACCAAGCGCGATGCCGATATCTTCAACTAAGTGATGCTCGTCGATGTGTAAATCACCACTGGCTTGAATATCAAGGCCAATATTGGCGTGCGTGCGAATTTGGTCAAGCATGTGATCAAAAAAGCCAAGGCCGGTGCTGATCTCACCATTTTTGTTTTGATCTAAATTGATTTTTACATCAATTTGCGTCTCTTTGGTGTTACGAGTAATACGGCCTTTACGATCTGCTGTCGTCAGCTTGGTAACAATCGCGTTCCAATCACCGTTGTACAAAATACCTTCGCAACATAAGTTTTGCGCAAGGCCAATATCAGTTTGACGGTCACCAATCACAAATGAACGGCCTAAATCAACGTTGCCTGAACGCATAAGCTGTGTTAACAAGCCTGTTTTAGGTTTTCGGCAATCACAGTTTTGCTCATCAAAGTGAGGGCAAATTAATACCTCGTCAAATTTAATGCCTTGGCTAGACAAAATATCCATCATTTTATCTTGGGCAATATCAAAGTCAGCTGTTGGAAAGCTGTCAGTGCCTAAACCATCTTGGTTCGACACCATTACTAAACGGTAACCCGCACCTTGCAACTGCAATAGGGCAGGGATCACATTGGGTAAAAACTCTAATTTTTCTAGGCTGTCTACTTGCTTGTCGGTAATTGGCTCGGCAATGATAGTGCCGTCACGGTCGATAAATAAATAAGGGTTGCTCATGATACTTCCTGCTCTTTTAGCGTGGCTGATTGGCTAAGCCCATCTAACCAACTTTTTACTTGTTCTAATTCTTGTTCACTACCGATTGAAATGCGCAGCCAGTCGTTTTCGCCGTACAAAGTAAATGAACGCATCACTAGGCCTTGCTCAAGGGCAATATTAAAGCTGTTTTTGTTAGCTAGTTTTAGCGTTACAAAGTTACCTTCGCCGCTTAATACTTTTAATACAGCAGGGGATGCTTCTAACCACTGCTTTAGTTTTATTTTGAGCGCATTTAGAATACTTACTTGGCGACGCATTGAAGTAATTGCATCTGGGCTTAGAGCACTCGCAGCAATGCTTGCGACGACCGTTGATACCGGATACGGCGCAATGACTTTGCGAATAGGTGCTAGTACTGACTCTTGTGCAAGGGTAAAGCCTGTTCGCAGGCCAGCTAACGCAAAGGCTTTAGAAAGTGTACGCAATACAACCACGTTGGCAAATTCATTAATAAGGCTGCTTGCGGTTTGCTCTGGGCAAAACTCAATATAGGCTTCATCAATAATAACCAATGCTTTATTTGCAAGTGCTGTGGCAATAGCTTTGATTTTATCAAGCGGCGTTATGCTGCCTGTTGGGTTATTGGGGTTACAAATAAACACTAGTTTACTGTTACCAACAGCTGTGATTATTTCATCAACTGAGCCTTCTAATAGCAGTGCTTGGCTTAATCCATTAATCGCGACATTATGGGTATCGGCGGTTACTTTATACATACCATAAGTTGGTAAAAATAAAGCAACTGAATCTGTCGCTGGTTGGCAATAAGTGCGAACCAGCAACTCAATGCCTTCATCTGCTCCACGGGTCATTAATACTTGATCGGCGTTGAGCTTTGCATACTCGCCATAGCGATTGATAACGCTTGTTGGTTGTGGATCTGGATAGCGATTTAAGTCACTAATATTAATATCAATATTTTTAACATATGGGCTTTCGTTAGCATTTAACCACGTTGTGCCGGTTAGTTTTTCGCTTTTTGCCGAGCTATACGCTGCTAATGCATCGATATTTGCGGGTAATAAAGGGTTACTACTCATTATTCATTGCCTCTATTCATAGCCTCTAAACGCACCTTTACAGCATTTGCGTGGGCATCAAGTCCTTCTGCATCTGCAAGCGGTAATATTGCTTTTGATAAGTTTTTCAAACCATTTTCGGTGATTGTTTGCACCGTATAAGTACGAAAAAAATCAAGCAGATTTAAGCTCGAATACGTTGCACTATAACCGTAAGTCGGTAATACGTGATTAGTACCCGACGCATAATCACCCGCAGACTCTGGGGTGTAATCACCGACAAACACTGAGCCGGCATTTTTAACTTTAGCTAAATATGGATTGGCATCGGCAAGTTGCAAAATTAAGTGCTCAGGGCCGTATTGCGCTGATACATCAAATGCTTGTTCGATAGAATCAACCAAAATAAACGATGAATTTGCTAATGCTTGAGCGGCTATATCACGGCGTGATAATGCTGTAAGTTGGCGTTCAATAGCTTGCTCTGTCTGTGCAATAATTAGCGCGCAATTAGAGAGTAAAATTACTTGTGAATCTGTTCCATGCTCTGCTTGTGAGAGTAAATCAGCGGCAATAAATTCAGGGTTGGCACGTTCGTCTGCAATGACTAATACCTCTGACGGGCCTGCAGGCATATCAATCGCCATGCCAGGAATTGTTTGTGCGACAAGCTGTTTAGCCATAGTGACAAAGCTGTTACCAGGGCCAAAGATCTTATTCACTTTGGGCACTGAGTCTGTACCATAAGCCATGGCGGCGATTGCACCGGCGCCGCCACTTTCTACGATTGTTATGATACCGCATAGTTTAGCCGCATATAAAATTGCTGGATTTATTGGTAAGTCGCCTTGTACTGGCGTTGTTAAAACCACTGTTTTTGCTCCACTAAGCTGCGCAAGCACACCTTGCATGATCACCGATGAAGGTAATGGCGCACTGCCGCCGGGTACATAAATGCCTACGGCTTCAATGGCTTGATATTTTAGTTCGCATAGCACGCCAGGCTGAGTCGACAATTTAATATCTTTAGGTAACTGTGCTTGGTGAAAACGTTTTACATTAGCGTAGGCAGTATCAATTGCGTATTTAAGCTCACTGCTAAGTTGTTGCTCAGCATCATTAATCTCACTAAGAGGTACTAATAAACGAGGTGTTTCACGGTTATCATATTGCTTAGCCATGTTTAGTAAGGCTGTATCGCCTTGCTCTTTTACGTTTGCCATAATTGCTTGGCAAATTGCTTCTACTTCCGCACTTGCACTAACCGCTGGGCGCATTAGCGCCGCAGCTTGTGCGTCAGTGGATACCTCATTCCAGCGCAACATTGACTTACTCCATCATTTTTTCAATTGGCATAACGAGGATGGAGTTCGCGCCTAACGCTTTTAATTGCTCCATGGTTTCCCAAAATAATGTTTCGCTGCTTACCATGTGCAGGGCAACGTATTCATCTGAGCCTGCTAGTGCTAATACGGTTGGTTGACCTGAGCCTGGTAAAATATCGCAGATTTCATCCAGCTTATTTTTTGGCGCGTGTAACATGATGTATTTACTTTCTTTAGCTTGTCTCACACCACGTAAGCGAGGCATAAGCTTATTAATAAGCGCTAGTTTGTCAGCATCTTGTAAGTCTTTATTTTGGATAAGGCAGGCGTTTGATTCTAAAATAGTATCGCCTTGCATTAGACCGTTAGCTTCAAGTGTTGCACCAGTAGAGACTAAATCGCAAATTGCATCAGCAAGTCCTGCACGAGGCGCCACTTCTACTGAGCCTGTAAGCATTACTGTGCTGGCATTGATCCCTTCACGCTTTAGATATTGAGTTAAAATTTCAGGGTAGGTTGTTGCAATACGCTTGCCTTCAAACCAGCTTTTTTCTTGTTTTCCAAGCTCTGAAGGCCATGCAAGTGCAAGGCGGCAATAACCAAAATCAAGTTTTGAAAGTTTAGTTACTTCACTTGGTACGCCTTGGCGTTCACGTTCTGCTTGCACTTCAACAAGTACGTTTTCGCCAACAATACCTAAATCACATACGCCGTCCATGACTAAACCTGGAATATCGTCATCGCGCACACGCAGTACGTCAATCGGCATATTAGTTGAGTGAGCAATTAAACGTTGCTCACGTAAATTAAGCTTAACACCTAATTGTTTTAGTAAATCTTGGCAATCTTTAGAAAGGCGGCCACCTTTTTGGATGGCGATACGTAGACGGTTGCTGTTACTCATTATTCATTTTCCTTTAATTTAAAAACTAAAAACCCCGAGGGAACCTCAGGGCGAAAATGAATCATTGTATTTTGACTCGCCAGAGGTTCCTTTTAGGAATAACCTCTCAGCGAAAGACCTGACAGGTTATTCCGGTGAATGGTGGTGATGATGTACTGTTGTCAGGTTTAAGCGCATTATAATATTTCCTATAAATCTTCGTTTAATATATGTAAACAAAGAAATTGAATCTGTTAAATAAATTTCACATATAGAAAAACATATTTTTATATAGTGAGGCAAGTTTTTTTTCTACAAATTAAAGAATAAGCTATAACTGTCGATAATAAGAGTAACAAAAGGAGGAAGGTATGGACATCATGATCCCTTATTTAGGGCAAATAACTAAATTGCAACTTCAATCAAAAGGCGCGTTTCATATTGCGGGTCTAAAAGAGTCGAACGTGACGGTAGTTGAACGTGAAAAACGTAAAAAACGTGACATAGAACGAAAAGATAAGATTAATAAAAAACAGCTCGAAACGACTCAAAATCAGAAAAAAACAGAAGACGATGAAGCTCACTTAGATACATGGGCATAACCTTTAAGCACTGTAATTTTTACTGTGCTGTGAAAACTGTTGCACTTTACTTGGTTTAATTTTATTCAATATGAAGGGGGAATTGCAATGAGAGGTTTGTGAATTCGTGGATAAGTAAAAATCGAGGACTAAGCAGTAAACTTCTTTTTTGCTGCATTATCGATTTTCTATGAGGCATCAGCATCGTAATACAGTTAACTACAAACTAAATACAAAGTACAAAGCAGTAAATTTAATCTTCTGGAAGGCGCAACCTTGATAAGAAACTCCGTTGTTTAATAAATAATTATATTCGTATTAAAGGCTTGCCAAAATACCTAAAAATGTTAATTTGATATAATATCACATATCATTATGGTTTTAGTTCTATGCATGCGTTACTTTCACAAGAACAAACAGTTTCACCTGTTTATTCTATTGATACACAGGCAAATGTTTTATCTCAAATTTATAATTTAAATACTGTACTTGCGTGTTATTGCTGTAAGTCTAGCTGGGCACTTTCGACTGCGGCTAAAAAATATGCACAACATAGTCAGGGAGAATTAATTCGCTATCAAGGTGGAATAAACCCTAAGTTATACACTGAAGTTGAGCAGCTTTTTAATAAGGCAGCACACGGTGATTTAATCTCAGCGCATATAAAGCAAATGTTAAGTATGTTTGAGGTGTTATTTGAACCAAAAGAGATTGGTATCCGTGTTATTAGTTGTGACCATGCGATTAGCCCTGCTTTTCATAAAAACACAATGATTACCCGTATGGCCTCATCCGTAGGCGGTACCGGTGAACAATGGATTGAACACAGTAATGCAACGTTTTTACCTTTAGTCGACGGGCAACTAACGCACCAAATTAAACCTCCTGAGGATCATGTTATTAATCACTTTTGTGACGGCGACATTGCAATTTACAAAGGGACAAACTGGTTGGCTCAAGAACATAATGCGTTGATCACGTCATCACCGGCATTTATTAACCAAGACCCTCGGATATGTATTTATATTGATTATATTTGTTAGTTTTTAATTAAAGTTAAAAACGGGTTATTTCAAAACCATTGGTTTCTTTTCTTGCTCTGACTCTATGGCTTACGTAAAATCCTGCTATTAGATTTAGTTAAGCGAACGAGATTATCAAAGAGCTTTTTAGTGCAACCGGGCCGTTAGCGTTATCACTTGATGGATATACGCCACGTCAACCACAAATAGATATGGCTGTAGCGGTGAGTGATGCACTTAAAAATCGCTCGCAGCTGGTGGTTGAAGCCGGTACTGGTACTGGTAAAACCTATGCCTACTTAGCCCCAGCCCTTAAATCTAAGGGAAAAACGATTATATCTACCGGGACTAAAGCTCTGCAAGAGCAGCTATATCATCGTGATTTGCCACAATTGGTTAAAGCATTAAGTGCAAGTAAAAAAACAGCTCTGTTAAAAGGGCGCAGTAATTACTTGTGTACTTATCGCCTAAATCAACATGTTGCACATGTGCCTACGGATGATTCTGATGTAATGCATCAGCTAGCTATGGTAGCTAAATTTGCCAGTGAAACACGTACCGGTGACTTAGCTGACTGTATTGGCATTGAAGAAGATGCCAAAGTATTGCCTTACGTAAGCTCCACTGCGGATAACTGTTTAGGTAAAGAATGTCCTGATTTTCAAGATTGCTATATCCGCAAAGCCCGTTTAACCGCAATGGATGCAGATATTGTGGTGGTTAATCATCATTTGTTTTTTGCAGACATGGCAGTTAAAGATACCGGCTTTGCTGAACTTATCCCTACAGCTGACGCGTATATATTTGATGAAGCACACCAATTAAGTGAAATTGCCAGTGACTACTTTGGTGAAAGTATTAGCACCAAAAAGCTGGTGGACTTAATTAATGATTTACGTGCAATTTACCGTTCCGACATTCCAGATATGCTGCAGTTAGGTAAAACACTTAATAAACTTGAAACCAGCGTGGCTGATCTACGTTTACAATTTGGTTTAGACGGTAGCCGAGGCGATTGGCGACAAATGCTGGCAAATAAGGACATATGCGCAGCATTACACAGAGTAATTAGTGATCTCGATTTTTTATATCAAGTACTCAAACATTGTTTAGATCGTAGCGACAAAATAGAGCATCCATTTGAACGCACCTTAGCCTTTAAAGGTCAATTAGAACGGGTATTTGATATTAGCCAAACGGGTAATAGTTATTGGTATGAAACAACGCGTCGATATTTAACGGTACATATAACCCCCCTTAATGTATCCGTTAAATTTGCTAAAATGATGGCAGACACTGGCGCGGGCTTTGTATTTACCTCGGCAACATTATCGGTTGATAATGAGCTTACACACTTTAACGCCAGTCTTGGGTTAAAACCGGCACAGAGTATGATGGTTGATAGCCCGTTTGATTATTATAAGCAGGCTTTATTGTGTTTACCGCGCTATTTACCTGAAACGCATGCTGTAAACATGCCGCATGCAATTGTAAAGCTCACCCTTGATTTAATTAAAGCTGCAAAAGGGCGGTGTTTTGTATTATTCACAAGTTACCGCATGATGCATTTAGTCGCGGAAGGTTTGAGTACGCAGATTGATTATCCCATATATATGCAAGGACAAATGTCAAAACGGATCATACTCGAAAAGTTCACCCGCCACGGCAATGCAGTCCTTTTAGGCACTGCTTCTTTTTGGGAAGGGGTTGATGTTAGAGGCAGCACATTAAGTTGTGTTATTATTGATAAATTACCGTTTGCAGCGCCAGATGATCCATTGTTACAAGCAAAGATGCAAGACGCGCAATTACAAGGCCATGATCCGTTCGCCTATATTCAATTACCTCAGGCTGTTATTGCGCTTAAGCAAGGGGTTGGGCGGCTCATTAGAGATAATAAAGATAAAGGCGTACTTGTCATTTGTGATAACCGTTTAGTGACGCGCCAGTATGGACAAGTTTTTTTGAAAAGCTTACCCCCAATGCGCCGTACTCGAAGCCTTGAAGCTGCAAGCGAATTTTTAGAACAAATTAATTAGAGAAATACATTCCATGAGTAACCAAATGAATGCTACACCAATCAACTTCTTAGCTTTAGATGCATCTACAGAAGCATTATCTTTAGTGCTTAATTACAACGGCCAAACATTTCATCACTTTGAAGAGTGTCCGCAACAGCATAGTCAAAAAATACTCCCTTTAGTTGATGAGTTACTTAGTAAAGCAAATTGCCGTTTAAATGACTTAGATGTCATTGGTTTTGGTCAAGGCCCTGGTAGCTTTACTGGCGTTCGAATTAGTGTCGCCATAGCACAAGGTTTAGCGTATGCGTGTAAGTTGCCATTAGTAGGCGTATCCACATTACAAATGATGGCACAGCAGACACATCAGCAAACGGGTGATAAGTCTGTATATTGCGCGATAGATGCACGTATGGGAGAGATTTATTTTGCTCATTATATGCTAAATGATGAGAGTCTAATGGTGTTACAAGGTGAAGAGCAAGTGCTGAAACCAGATGCACTAATACTGGACAATCCAGAAGGCACAGCAGTAGGAACAGGCTGGAAAACATACCCTAACGCCCTTGATAATTATACAAATATAACAATCAACAACGCTATTACACTGCCTGATGCAGGGTTTATGGTCGCACATATTGATTATGCATTCGCAAATCACCACACCGTGTCGCCAGCACAAGCTCAACCTAAGTATGTTCGTGACACTGTTACATGGAAAAAGCTACCCGGTCGCGAGTAAGTTGCAACAATGTATATTTTGGCTCATAATTAACCTGATAGTTTAAAAGAGTATCTATTATGGCTTTACCGATTGGTTCTGGTTTTTATACGGGGGATATTCCCGGTAGAATTATCCCTAAAAAAAATGTGCCTAATGTATCTACTGATACGTTAAGTAATGCCATTGCCAATCAAAAACCTGCTGAGTTTGTTAAGTCAAGCCCCGCAGGTGTTGACCTTGCCGCTAAGCTGTCTTTACATACCAATAATACTCAAACCCAATATACACAAACAATTTATGATCAACCTTCACCAAAAGTGAGCAGAGCAATTTCTACTTATACTGAATTTGCAAATTTAGATCGTCGCGCCGAGGTGCAAAGCCTCATTGGTGTTGATATTTATGCTTAAATACTGAATTTATAATTTTTCCCATGCAATATTATCACTTGTATATTTCCCTTAATTCGGTATTGTAGAAAAAAAATAAAAAGAATAAACCGTTTTGCTGGCTAAGATATTTAATCAATTTAATCAAAGTGCTGTGAAGCTATCTTCAAACACATTGATCCTTTCATTGCGTGAAAGTTATATCGCTCTTATTCCTTTTTTCATTGTTGCTTCAGTGATCACATTACTCAATCAATGGTTTGATATTGCGGATAAAGGGGGAAGTCATGAATTTTTAAATACGTTCAATACTTTGGTTTGGGCGTTATTTCCATTAATAACACTCTTGTCATTTAGCTATTATTTATCAAAAAATCTAAAACTACACTCAATTGCAAGCCCTGTGCTGGTGATAGTGTGTTTTGCTGCAAGTACAGGATACATCATAGTAAATGAAGCAGGGATACATATAGATAGTAAAGGTGGGGTTCTTTACTCTATTTTAATGCCGATATTTTGTTGTTACATACTGCATTATTTTGCGTCAATAAATGCACTCAAGTTAGTAGGTATAAGCACTATAAGCTTATTCTTAAGGAAGCATTTAAACCTAATATTTCCTTACTTGCTAACAAGTTTGATAACGTTAATTTGTATTCCCTTCATAAGTGATTTTGGCAATAAAATACTCGCATTCCTTATGAATTATCACCAAGATGCAAGTGTGTTTGATAAAGTTAGTTTCCAAATGATTACGGCTCATATGCTATGGTTTTTTGGTGTTCATGGGGATAATACCTATCATATTTTAGCGCCAGCTGCGTACACTGATTATCAAGTTCTTGAAGGCCTGTCGAGTTATAACTTCTTCTCTATTTTTGTGTTACTAGGTGGAACAGGGTGCTTATGGGGATTAATAATTGCCTGTTATTTACTTAAAAATGCAGAGCATGAACGCAGCATCGCTCGTATTTCAGCGCCATTGGCTGTGTTTAATATAAGTGAGGTAATGATTTATGCATTACCTATTGTATTTAACCCTTATTTTTTAATTCCGTTTTTACTTGCCCCTATTGTTAATGGTTTCATTGCATATCAATTGATAGATCATGGACTTATTGTGCTTAGTGCCAGTGAGAATATACCTTGGTTTACACCCGTTTTATTGAGTGGGTGGATGATCACCCATAGTTGGACAGGCATTGCTCTGCAATTAGTGTTAATCGCATTAAATGTAGCCATTTATTATCCCTTTGTACTTGCAAACCAACGTCACAACATCACAGGTAAAGCGCTAGATATGCTTGTAAAACGCTACAGCGCAGGTCATGTTATTGAAGATAAAGCGGAAGAAAGCTTTGCGAAATCACATTCCGAACAGCATATTGAACAATATAGTCTTAAAACAGTCACTGATGCACTCAATAGTGGCGCACTGGCATTGTATTATCAGCCAAAAATGGATCCCTTAAGTCAGCAGATTGTTGGTTTTGAAGCATTATTACGTTTAATAAAAAATGATGGCGAAGTAATGGGCCCTTGGTTTTTGGCTACACTTGAGCAGCATAAACTAATGCATGTAATTGATAGCTTTGTTATTGATCAATTAGAAGTTGATTTAGACAATTTTGCGCGACAGGGTTTTCATCCAAAAATTAGCTTTAATATATCGCCACAAAATTTGCTTGCTGATGGCTATAAACGTGTAGTTAAAGCTTTCTCTCGATTCCCAAATCAGGTTGAAGTCGAGATTTTAGAGTCAAGTTATATTGAAGATTTTGAATCAACAATTGAATTAGTTAAATATTTAAATAAGCATAATATTCAATGTGCAATGGATGATTTTGGTACTGGGTATTCTTGTTTATCTGTTTTATCTAAGCTTAATATCAATACGATAAAACTGGATCGTAGTTTATTACCAATCGATGGCAATATTAAATCAGCCGTACTTTATCAGCATTTAGCTAAGATATGCGATGAGCTGGGCTTTAAAATAGTTGCTGAGGGGGTAGAGAGTAAATTACACGAAGATGTTGTAAAAAAAGCCCATATACAATGTGCACAGGGCTTTTTATATAATAAAGCGTTACCTTATAATGTTGCTGTTGAATTACTCAAAAAACAACATCATAAATAGCCATTATTTTTTCTGGATAAAGTTAATTAGTTTGTTTGCTATGTCGGTGTTGTTTTGCGACCCTACAAATTGTGTAGAACTTGGCCCGTAAGCAAAAACTTGAACATCGATTGCGGTATGGCCGCCGGTTGTCCAGCCAGTAAAGCTTGCTTTACTAATAATATCTTTTATAGCAAGGTTGAGTGTTTTACTTCCCATTTTCTTTGCTTGCTCAAGCTTAACTTGATTTTCACTGGTGTACTCAATCGTTGTATTTGCTGTCCAAATTGCTTTTAAGTCATCAGCTTCTAACATTAACTTGGTTAATTTAGTCGCTGTAGCTTTAACGCCTTTTACAACTTCAGCCTCCCACTTGTATTGACCATGCGCTCCAAGAGTTAAACCTCCCGTTGAATGATCTGCAGTAATAACAAGTAACGTATCTGGGTTCTTGTCAACATACGCCTTAGCGTGCTCGATTGATTTGGCAAAGTCGTCCATTTCGGCCATCGCACATGCGATATCATTGGCATGACCACACCAATCGATTTGACTGCCTTCGATCATTACAAAAAAGCCATCTTTTTTATTTTTATCAAGTAGTTTAAGGGCTTTGTCGGTCATTTTAGCTAAACGAGTTGGGTTCTCATCAAGGGCTGATGGCATCCCTTTAGGGGCAAATAAGCCAATAGCAGGGATCTGATTAATTTGCTTTAAACTATTAAAATCATCACTATATTGGTAACCAGCCGCTTTAAACTCAGCAACCAAATTACGATCGTCACGAATATAATATGCAGTACCACCGCCTAGCATTAAATCGACAGGTAACTTTCCTGCAATTTTATTGTCGATGTAATCATTAGCAATTTCATTATAGTTGCGACGCGATTCATTGTGTGATGCAAAACTTGCCGGAGTTGCATGATTAATTTGCGATGTGGCAACAAGTGCAGTGATCATCCCGCGTTCTTTTGCTATTTCAAGCATTGTTTTAACAGGCTTTTTATCAGTGTCTACTGCTATAGCCCCATTATAGCTTTTATGGCCGCTACTAAGGGCTGTAGCACTTGCAGCACTGTCAGTTACATACGTATGATCATCAGGGTATGTATGCGCCATTCCTGTTAATATTGTATCAAAGACCGTGCTTTCAATTTCTTTAGTCGCTGGGTCATCTTTGAAGTAGCGGTAAGCAGTGGTATAAGCTGGGCCCATGCCATCACCAATCATATAAATAATGTTCTTTGGAGTCTGCTCTGCGTATGCATAGCTAGAACACGCTAATGCCAATAGACTTATTTGTTTTATCATTTTAGGATCCCATATATTTTGTGGTGTTATTGTATACACAATGTATGATAATTAAATGTCTTTTACGGTAAACAAAGCCAAAAAAATGAGGAATGATCCTTTGCAGCCTTTTTTAATTCAAAGTGGTACTTTAGCGTTACATGGACTAACCTTTGGCGAAGGTGATGAAATTGTTATTGGATTACATGGGTGGCTGGATAATTGCCATAGTTTTATACCAATGTTAAAAAACACTCAGTTAGAAGGTAAATGGTACTGCCTTGATTTTCCTGGGCATGGTCACTCAGATTGGCGAAGTAGTGATGCGCATTACTATTTTGTAGATTACATTGATGACATTTATAATTTCATTACCAAAATCACTGATAAAAAAGTGCATTTAGTGGGGCATTCTATGGGAGCGATGGCTGCAGGACTATTTGCCAGCTGTTTTGCCGAAAAGGTAAAATCAGTCACTATGATAGAAGGATTTGGTGTGATCACAACGCCCAGTAACGACGTTGTGCAGCAATTACGTCAAGCAATTTTAAACAGACGCCGAACCAACAAAAAAGCACCCAGGAGCTATGAGTCAAAGCAAACGATTTATCAAGCTCGCGCATTAATGAGTGATTTACCAATTGATTTAATCGCATTATTAATGGATAGAAATATCGCCCAAAGTGGTGGTAAATGGGTACTTACTACCGACCCAAAGCTCAAAAATCATTCAGGTTTT
The DNA here is from genome assembly GCF_045064175.1 of Pseudoalteromonas sp. Ld20. NCBI lineage: Bacteria > Pseudomonadati > Pseudomonadota > Gammaproteobacteria > Alteromonadales > Pseudoalteromonadaceae > Pseudoalteromonas > Pseudoalteromonas sp. Ld20. The sequence continues at coordinate 9,447 of NZ_JBISHB010000023.1, read as the reverse complement.
AGATTTGATGAGCAACAATGCATAGCCATTATAAATGAAATAAATGTGCCGTGTCAGTTAATATTAGGCACTGTAGGGTACCCATTTGTACGTGATAACATAAATGATTATAGTAGATATTACAAAGACCTAACAGTAACTGAACTCGAAGGAGGACATCACTGTCATATGCAAAATCCAGTTAAGTGTTTACAGCAAATTCAGGGGTTTATGCTGCAAAATGGTGCATGCTAATTGTATCTTTGCGCCAAATGTGGGATTATTTACCCATTAGAGTATTTGCTCAATTGTGAAGTTGCCTTAGTTAGTTTAAGGTTTAATAAAAATAAATTATAAATAGAACAGGAGCTAAGAGTGGAAAAAATCTGGCTTAAGCGCTACCCAGAGGGTATGCCTGAAACAATCGATCCTGAACACTACAACTCGTTGTTAGAAGTGTTTGAAAAGAGCTTCACTGATTACAAAGATCTGCCTGCTTTTACTAACATGGGTAAAACGCTCAGTTATGATGAAATAGATAGTGCAACTAAACGTGTCGCTTCTTATATTCAAAATGATCTTGGGCTGAAAAAAGGCGACAAAGTCGCTGTTATGATGCCAAACTTATTGCAAACACCAGTTTCAATATTGGGCATTTTACGTGCTGGATGTGTGGTGGTTAATGTAAACCCTCTGTATACAGTACGTGAGCTTGAACATCAGTTGAATGATTCACAAACATCAGCTATTTTTATACTCGCAAATTTTGCTGACACGCTTGAAAAAGCATTACCACATACAAAAGTAAAACATATTGTTGTCACACAAGTAGGCGATATGGTTGGTGGCTTGAAAAAACATGTAGTTAACTTTGTTGTTAAGCGCATAAAGAAAATGGTACCAAGTTACTCATTACCTAACCCTATCAAGTTTGAGTCTTTACTTACTGCAAACGAAAACGCGTATAAAAAGCCTGATATATGTTTATCTGATATTGCATTTTTACAATATACAGGTGGAACTACAGGTGTTTCTAAAGGCGCAATGTTAACTCATGGCAACATGGTTGGTAATTTAGAGCAAGTATCTGGTTGTTTAGACAAAGTGCTTAACCGTGGTACAGAAGTGGTTGTGACTGCATTGCCGCTGTACCATATTTTTGCATTAACAGCCAATTGCTTAACATTTATGAAGTATGGTGGTTTAAACTTATTAATCACTAACCCACGAGATATGCAAGGGTTTGTAAAAGAATTAAGCCAACATAAGTTCACAGCAATCACAGGTGTAAATACTTTATTTAATGGTTTATTAAATACTCCAGGTTTTGCGGATTTAGATTTTAGTCATTTAAAAATGTCACTTGGCGGCGGAATGGCCGTTCAGCGTCCCGTTGCTGAAAAATGGCAGGCAGTCACTAAAAGTAAGCTAATGGAAGGTTATGGTTTAACTGAGTGTTCACCTTTGGTAACTATTAGTCCGTATGACTTAGGCTCTTATAATGGCTCTATTGGTTTACCTGCACCAAATACTGACATTAAACTAATGTTAGATAATGGTGAAGAAGCAGCCAAAGGTGAACCGGGTGAGTTATGGGTTAAAGGCCCACAAGTAATGTTAGGGTATTATAATCGCCCTGATGCAACAGCTGAATGCCTGCAAGATGGTTGGTTTGCAACGGGTGATATTGCAACTTACGATGATGATGGTTTCTTTTTTATTGTTGATCGTAAGAAGGATATGATTATTGTTTCTGGCTTTAATGTTTATCCAAATGAGATAGAAGAAGTTGTTGCAATGCATGATGGCGTGCTTGAAGTTGCTGCAATTGGTATCCCTCACGATGTCAGTGGTGAACAAGTTAAAGTTTTTGTTGTTAAAAAAGACCCATCTTTAACTGAAAAAGATATAATAAAGCACTGTCGTGATAATTTAACTAATTATAAGGTCCCTAAGCTCGTAGAATTTAGGGATGAGTTGCCAAAAACAAATGTTGGCAAAATCCTCAGAAGAGCCTTAAAAGATTAGCAAGCTAAAAAAGCCGACATAAGTCGGCTTTTTTATTGTAGGAGTTTAAGTGCAATACCAACTGATCAAAACACAAAATCAACTAAATGAGTTTGTAGAGCAAATTAGCAATAAACCAATATTAGCAATTGATACAGAGTTTATGCGTCGACGTACTTTATATCCAGAAGTCGCACTGATCCAAGTGTATGATGGCGAACATTTAGCTTTGATAGATCCACTTGCAGAACTTTCACTATTTGATTTTTGGCAAATATTGCGAGATCCAAAAGTATTAAAAGTACTGCACTCACCATCAGAAGATATTGAAGTATTTCAAAAATACGCGGGGTTTGTTCCTGCGCCATTATTTGATACCCAATTTGCACTCCAGCTTTTAGGAAATGGTAATTGCATGGGGTTTGCGCATATGGTTAAAAATTTACTTGATATTGAAATTGATAAAAGTGAATCACGCACAAATTGGTTACAACGACCATTAACAAACAGCCAGCTAGATTATGCTGCCGCAGATGTATTTCATCTACTCCCGTGCTTTGAGATTATTATTAAGCAAATTAACGATGCCAAATTTTTTGATATTGTTATCGCAGAAAGTGAGTTGATAGCGCAAAAACGAGCTTATCAAATTCCAGATGAACTTTTATATAAAGATATTAAAAATGCGTGGCAGTTAAAACCTGCTGACTTAGTGATTTTACGAGAGCTTGCTGCATGGCGACGTAATAAAGCAATTCGCAAAAACTTGGCGCTTAACTTTGTTTTAAAAGAACATAATTTGGTAGAGATTGTAAAACGTAAACCTACCAGCTTAAATGCGATGCGAAATATTCCAGATATTGAAAGCAGTGAAGTGAATCGCTCAGGGATTGAAATTTTAAAATGTTTAGAACAAGCTAAACGAGTTGAAATACAGGATCACCCGCCAACCTTGCGCCGTTTAATCGATTTCCCTGATTATAAGAAAGTAGCTAAAGACATTAAACAAAAAATTACGGCTGTGGCTAAAAAGAACGCCATTCCGGAAGATGTGTTTGCTTCAAAAAAGCAAATCAATCAATTAATCAGTTGGAATTGGAAGCTAGACAGTGAGACACGTAAAACAACACCAAAACCAGATTTACTAAGATCATGGCGTTATAACTATATAAAAGACGCGCTAAAAGAATGGGATGTTTAACGAGTTTATAAAAGCTGAACAACAGGCTTTAACACGGGTATCTGGTTGTTATACACAGCCAGTTTACTTGATTTATGGAAATTGCACCGCTTGGTCGAAGCGATTTATTTAACCAATCCTGCTACTGAATGCCTTTTAGGCCAATAATGATAGAACAAGGTTTCCCTGCGGCTACATAAAGAAATGGAAAAATGCTGTTGGTGAGGTTATTGTTTTATTTGTGTTTATGATTCAAAAATTGCAATGCTATTTATCTTAAACTCGGCGCGAGGCAAGGGGGGAAACACTTTTAAACTGTGCCATTACGCAACTGGATGCAAATAAAGTTGATGTAAACGAACAAAATGCACAGGCTGTTCGTTTTAACCAGCATTGTGGATTTAATATTATTTCGCGTTCGTCACTTGACGCTATGGGTAAACCATTTTCAATCTTTCATATGGCACTTGAAAGTAAAAGCACAACTTTAAATTGAGCCCAAAAAAGGTACTTAACTTATGTCATTAGGCGCAGTATGTAGGTATACTATTACTTAAGTAGGTAAGCGGATGCTAAATAGCACCCGCAGTTTATTACTTTTTTTCTTCGTCAGGCAACGTGACATTTAGCTCTAAAACGGCTAAATCATCTTCATTTTGATCAAACTGTACCTGTACAGCATCAGAATTAATGTTGACGTACTTACGTATTACATCAAGTATATCCTGCTTCAACTGTGGTAAATAATCAGGCGTACCACGTTGTGAACGTTCGTGTGCGACAATGATCTGCAATCGCTCTTTTGCTAATGACGCTGTGTTTTTCTTTTCTGAGCGGAAGTAGTCAAGTAGTGACACATTAACCTCCAAATATCCGTTTAAATAACCCTTTCTTTTCTACATCTAAGAAACGAAAATCGACTGTTTCACCGAGTAGGCGATCAATGGCATCAGCATAAGCTTGGCCTGCATCTGATTCAGTGTCCAAAATGACAGGTTGGCCAGAGTTTGATGCACTTAATACGGCTTGTGATTCAGGGATTACACCTAAAAGTTCAATAGACAGAATATCTTGTACATCTTCTACAGAAAGCATTTCGCCTTTTAATACACGCTCTGGATTATAACGAGTCAGTAATAAATGTTCTTTTATGTTTTCTAACCCTTCTTCAGCGCGTTTAGATTTGCTATGCAAAATACCTAAAATGCGATCTGAATCGCGTACTGATGATACTTCAGGGTTCGTTGTAACAATTGCTTCATCAGCAAAGTACATCGCCATCATCGCACCGGCTTCAATGCCCGCCGGAGAATCACAAACAATATAATCGAAGTCTTTCTTTAACTCATTTAAAACACGCTCAACACCGTCACGCGTTAGTGCATCTTTATCTCGCGTTTGAGATGCAGGAAGTAAAAACAACTTATCTACACGCTTATCTTTTATTAACGCTTGGTTTAATTTAGCTTCACCATTAATTACGTTTACAAAATCATAAACTACGCGACGCTCACAGCCCATGATTAAATCAAGGTTACGTAAACCAATATCAAAATCAATAATAACTGTTTTATACCCTTTAAGGGCTAAACCTGTGCCAATTGCAGCACTTGACGTAGTTTTACCTACACCACCTTTACCCGATGTAACGACAATAACTTTTGCCATAAGATTTATCCTTTAACCAAAGCTGAAATTTCTAATGATTCATTTTTTTGCTGGATTTGTGCAGCACTACCCCAGTGTTCGCCTTGTAGAGAGTCGCTAATCCAATAGTTGCCATTAATTGAAACAAGCTCTGCTTCTAGCTTTTGACAAAATATTCGCGCTTCATTATCACCTTGTGCACCGGCAATAGCACGTCCGCGTAATGCGCCATAAATGTGCACATTACCGTCAGCAATCACTTCTGCACCATGGCTAACGGCACCAATCACGATTAAATCGCGATCTTTGGCATAAACTTGCTGGCCAGAACGAACAGTGCCGTGAATTACTTGTGCCGGTAAGTGAACTGTTTTTTCAACAATTGAAGTATTCGCTTCTTGTATAACAGGTTCACTCTTAACGTCTTGTGAATAATTTAAAACAGAAAGGCCTGCTAACTTAGCTTGCGCATGTTGCTCATCAGAGCCATTACATACACCAACCGCATTAAAATGCATGCGTTCGATTAGCGATTTTAAATGTACAAAATCAAGCGTACTGTTTTTTATTTCAATTAAGTTCACAACAATAGGTGCCCCTTCAAAAAAGCGAGGGGCTTGGGCTATTTTTATATACAGTTGTTCTGCTAAAAGGGTTATATCAGTACTATAAAGATGTAAAACTGATAACGTAAAAAGATTCCCTTTTAGCTCAAAAATTTGGTCCGACATACACGCTCATTTGAATTGTTGAATCAGAAATTAATATTAGATAAACCTAGGCTGAATAGGCCCTTAATTGAAATTTCCGATCTAATTATTCTAACTTATTATTAGTCTCATGTTATAGTGTGCGGCACTGTTAAGCAAGATTTTATAGGGTCATAATGCTAACTGCGGTATATAAAAGTAAGAAAAAAGCGGATACCTTCCTCTATGTAGAAAAAAGAGATGATTTTAGTAAGGTTCCGGAACCTTTAATGGCTATGTTTGGTCAACCACATTACGTAATGATTATTAATTTAGCAAAACGTGAGCATTTAGGTGGAGCCGATCTTAATTTAGTGAAAGAGGCATTGTCTGATAAAGGCTTTTATCTTCAGCTTCCACCTCCAGAAGCAAACTTATTAGCTGAACTTAGAAAGCAAAATGGAGCTGATAGTGACTAAAAAAGTAATGAAAAATTTGTCTGCTATTTTATGTAGTGCTTTTATTTGTACAACTAGCACATCTGTACTGGCCAATACACAGGCTAAATTTGATGAATATGTTGCCAATCTAAAGCAGGAAGCGGCGCAAAAAGGGTATGACAACACGTTAATTGAACAAGCCTTTGCGACTGCAAAGTTCAAAAAAAAGGTTATTTCGGCAGATAAAAGCCAGCCAGAAGTAAAAGAAACTCTGGAAGGCTATTTACCCAAACGTGTTCCACAATGGAAAATCGACCGAGCCCGTAAGTTATATGCACAAAACAAAGAGCTGCTAGAAAAAGTTGCAGCCGAGTTTGGCGTGCAAGCGCGATTCATAGTAGCGTTATGGGGACTTGAAAGTAACTTTGGTAAAATTCAAGGTGGGCACGGTGTTATTTCATCTGTTGTTACGCTCGCCTTTGATGGCCGCCGTGAAACCATGTATAAAAATCAACTTTGGGCAGCGCTGGATATTCTAAAAGAAGGGCATATCACTTTAGATAAATTTAAAGGGTCTTGGGCAGGCGCTATGGGGCAAACACAGTTTATGCCAACATCGTTTAATGCCTACGCCGTAGATTATGACAATGATGGCCGCAAAGATATTTGGACAACCCAAGCAGATGCATTTGCTTCAATCGCTAATTACTTAAAACAAGCCGGTTGGAATGACGATTTAACGTGGGGCCGCCAAGTTAAATTACCAGAAGGCTTTGATAAAAATTATATATTAAAACGAGGAACACGAACGCGTAAGCAGTGGCTTGAATATTGGGCTGATTCTGAGCGTTCATTGGCTGATTGGCAAGCACTTGGTTTACGTAAAATGGACGGCACTGACTTGCCAAATGTAGATGTAACAGCTGCGCTAGTTATGCCTGATGACATGGGCGGTCGTATGTATCTTGCCTATGACAACTACAAAGCACTGATGCATTGGAACCGTTCATACTACTTCGCCACCAGCGTTGGCTATTTATCTGATCGCATTGGGTATCCAGCGATTTAGTGAGTTATTGAGTGATAGGTTGCTAGGTTCTAGGTTCTAGGGTGTTTTTAGAAAGCGCGAGTATATCTCGCGCTTTTGTTTATAAAGAATATATAAGCGAGTTAGAAGAGAGTTAGAAGCGAGTTAGAAGCGGTAAGCTTTAAGTTGTAAGCTCGGTGTTAAATTTGGCTACGTAGGTTGGGTAGAGTGCAACGAAACCCAACGAAAAAATACCCTATCAGTCTGCATCTTTGCTCAGTATTAACAAGCCTTTCATTGCTCTTTTTGGCTTTAATTTATTTACGGTGATTTATTTGCTTCGAATGATAAAAGTAAAATTTGCCGAGTATCGCAAAACAAATAACACCTAAACAGATTAGTAACCAAAATAAAGCTAATGGAAATTGGCTTTTAGAGATAATAATAACTGTAAGGTAAAATACAGTTACCAATACTAATAATATTAGACCAAGCTTTCCCATAAAATTTTTTAACCTTGTCATTTGTATTGCAACCCACTTTCAGATATTAAGAGTACATTCATCTTAACAAGATGATTTAGGTGGTTTTGAATTGCTACTTCGTTACCTTTAACATGCATATGAGATGCTATATGATTTTTTAAACTAGACACTTTTTGCGGCCGTTTTTCTTTAGGTTTGGATTTAAGGCTATGGATTAACTTAGTTATTTCATTTGAAGTGTTAACTATTTTAATTTGCTTACAACAGCGACCGTTCGATTTAATATGAGAAATTAATGGGGTAAAACCATTGTCATTGGTTATAACTTCAAAGCTCACGTTAGGTGCTGCTTCTTGTGTATATTTACCTAAGTAATAAGACAAGTGAAAATCTAAGTTATTAGATTGTGTAGCTTTAATTTGAATAAGAACAATATTGACCGGTGACTCGTATTTTTTATCACCAAAATCAAGTTTTAGCTGTTTAGCACCAACAAAAACAATGACTTTTTCGTAGATAGATAAATTGACTTTGCTTAGACAACCAATATTTTCGTAATCTATAAATGCCCACTTCATGTGATTAATGCTCTTTGAATACTAATGAGCTTGTAGCTTAATTTGTTTTTTATTGATGCATTAACCATAGCCGAGTTGCTATTTTGATTCAATCGATAACTGAGTTTAATGTGAAATATAAAAAGAAGACTTGGTGTTGTTTTAATTGGTATTTTGGAAGGTGTTACATGTGTTTGAGAGGCTTATTTGAGTCGTATGAGGCTCAAAAAAAGGAAATAACGTTGCGCTAGGCAATGAGTACTTAGCTTCACAAGGTTTAGTGTCATTGAAAGATATTTGGATCAATATTCATTACGGGAAATGAACCGCCCATTGCGCTTCCTGTTAATAAAAAGCGCATGATGGGTGGTGTGGGGGCTGGAGGTTAGAGACCTCCGGCTACCCGATTAGGTTTAAAGTGCAGTAGCTGTAAAATAGCCAGCCGCTAAGCCTAAGCAGCCCATTGAAACCGCTCTAATTAATTTTAAAATTTTTGAAATTCTATATATATCTTTTCCCTTGAGTAATGAATCAACAATATGGTCTTGCCCGACAATAGAAACGAAAATAGATAAACCTAAAAGCCCCAAAGTAATATAAATATTGTTCCCCATTTCAACAGCCTTTAATTGTACAAGAACAATAATTGCACCAATTACGGCAGATGAAAGCCACGCATACTGTTTTAGTAGTTCAAAGTGGAGCTCTGTAGTGAGAGTTTGATTCTTCTCTTTATTTTCGTTAACTGAGTCTACTTCGATGTTTTCTTCTTTTACTGCTTCCATAATTAACACAGAACTCCGATGTATGGTTTAAACCTAACGAGGCTGTAGAATTACTCTAACAGCCAAATTCAATTAAAAAACGAGCTCCTATAATTAACTCTAAGCGCTTTTAAAGCACTAGGCAGTGCATTTAGGACCCAAAAAACTGGCTGTTTTTCTTAAAAAAGAGTAATTATACAGCCACAACGCCGCGTTAAGCGGACTAAAATAGTGGGTTGAAATGTGTAGCGAAGCGAAACGTAACCCACTGTTTTTGTAGCGTTTAAACGCCTTGTGTACGCCCGGCATGGGCATTGACTTATGAGGTGAAAGTCCTCTGTAGGAAGATCACCGTTTAAATAACATACTGTTATTAAACGATAGACACTCGCAAATGGCAAGGGCTAAATCGCGAGAGATAGTCTGGAGGAAGCCGCTCGCTAGAGTGACTTATCAGAAGTCAGCAGACGGCATACGACTGCATGGATGCAGAAGGTAGAGCAACGCAGGAGCAGTTGCCGAGTAGCCAAACGCCCATCGTAATGGAGGGGACACGGTGAAGGCCTGAACATCTTAACCAGAGGAGACACTACAAATGAACTTGAATTCACATAGATCACCGTGTTGTGATAGTGATGAACAGCGTTCTGCTGTGAATAATACCTCGAATGA
>NZ_JBISHB010000022.1:0-1912 GCF_045064175.1 Pseudoalteromonas sp. Ld20 | reverse complement strand
AACGGGAAATTACTGCGTTTATCACTAAGCGATTAAAGCTCAAAGTGAACGAATCGAAAAGTCGAGTCGGTCCAGTAACAGGCTCGAAATTTCTCGGGTTTACCTTTCGTTACGGTCAAGTGCAAATCCACGAACAGGCGCTAAAGAAATTTAAAGCAAATGTCAGGGAACTCACTAACCGCAACTGGGGGGATCTCAATGACCTTACAAATTCATAAACTCACGCAGTATTTACGCGGCTGGGGACACTACTACTTAATAGCCAACGCTTATCAACTAACAGTGGATTTAGATCATTGGATCCGCCGTAGGATAAGAATGTGCTACTGGCGGCAGTGGCGAAAACCTCGTACCAAAGTACGCAGTTTAATGAAATTGGGTGTTAGCGAGCGACTCGCCATAGCCTGTGGTATCACCAGTACCAAAAGTAGGCGCTTGGAAGCGAAGGCCCTTGTAGAAGCTCAAAAACAAAAGGAATTAACATTGCGCTAGGCAATAACTACTTAGCGTCACAAGGGTTAGTGTCATTGAGAGATATTTGGATCAATATTCATTACGGGAGATGAACCGCCCATTGCACTTCCTGTTAATAAAAAGCGCATGATGGGTGGTGTGGGGGCTGGAGGTTAGAGACCTCCGGCTACCCGATTAGGCATTTACTGCTTGGTCCCTGATAGCTGTGAAATGAGTTTAGCAAGCACCTCATCAGCCTCTTTAGATTCCGAAAGTAGATAGTTACCCGACCAATTATCCCAGCCAGCGGAGATGGTAATATCATTTTTCACGAACGAAGGCATTATGCCTTCATCCATTCCCATCGCTGCATCACCTTCGCGTATGAAGCCCATCTCATCTTCTAAAATTGAAACAATTTTAAACCATGCTGGCGAATCATATTCATCAAAGTCAATTGACGCATGGCCGTTTGCTGCTTTGTGGATTTTTAGACTCTTCATGTATGCCTAACGCTCAAAGCAACCGCGCGTCTTTTCGCGTCGGATTGCCTTTGCTTGTTATATGCTGCTCCCCAATGGAACACCACGCCAAATTTTGTCTTTAATATCTGGACCCGATGGACCAAGATCTGAAATGTCATGAACAACTTGATAACGACCGCCATTCACTGAAATCACCTCTAGGCTCACAAGTATGTATTTGTTTAAAGCTTCATCATAATCTGGCCCAACATCATATTGAAGATCGTGAGATAGCATGAAGGTTTTAATCTCGCCAGGCTTTATGATGAAAGGCTCGATAGAGTTTGACGGTATCACCAGAAATGACGAATTATGTTTGAGGTGTCCTAGTGGAGATTGGCCTCTTAGTAACGATATATCTTTAACAAATAGCTCTTGATTTCCCGTATTGCTATATGTATAGCTAAGCTCTCGTGTTGTTTTCTTCCCAGTACAGCCAAATAGCCTGCTATTTAAGCAAAGTACGGATTTTGATGACTTATGCCAGTGTGATAAATAAAGTGCTATGAGAGAAATTACTATTGACGTTAAAGCAATATAATAAGGAATGAAATCTGGCTGGGGTGGTACCTTTGCAATATCGACTAAACTTGAAAGAATAAGGTTCTGATCTTGTATTAAAGATTCGATTCCCGAAGACTTTGGAATACCAGCCGTCAATTTATCTATAGCTTCAACAATAACCTGATTATCTTCATCAACAGAAATTGTGACATTTATTGGCTCTGGGATTTCTTTGATGCTGGCTTTCTCAGTCATACTCGATTCTTATTTTGCATATAACATTTTAGTATTTATACAACACGCAGTTTGTGTTGCATAATCGCTTGTTGGACTGAGGCGCTACCTGCTCGGTGTGTTCGCGTTGGTATTGTTTATGCTATGGGAATTTGCTTTTTATGGCCTAACCGATATTTAGCCAATTTCATTGACGT
>NZ_JBISHB010000021.1:0-1799 GCF_045064175.1 Pseudoalteromonas sp. Ld20 | reverse complement strand
TAGGTGAAGCGTACACAGAGAATTAAGTAGGCCACAGGGGATACGTGTCCCTGAAGTGCTGGCATCGCTCCGATAAATACAGTCTGACTGACGAGGTTTGTAACGCCACTGAAGTCCATGCAAAGCAACCGTAATGAGTGAGGTTGTGGCGAGTCAGCGGAGTTATTAAGCCGTGGCATGGTTAAAGAGATGCATTAGGAACTTGAGAGAGCCAAGGGTGTTCCGCAAGGACGCGGTAGGGAAGCTAAGCCAAAAGCAAGGCCAACGATGACCCTTTGGCAGTCAGACCAGCTCGTAGTAGTTTGAGACGGGAAAGCCGATCACATGGCGAAGGGGCTGGCAGTTATATCACGTGTTTAGCAGACACATAGGCCGGACAATGTAGGGCTGGAACCACTATGATAACCGAACTAAACGCGATCACATTTAAATCACAGCGACACCCCAAACACAGGTTTCAGAACTTATACGGATTACTAAGGGAAGATTGCTTGTATAAAAGTTGGGTTTCAGCTCAATAAGCAGGCTGCGGCCGGTATTGATGGCATTACCATGCCTGTTTATAAGCAGCAACTCATTAGCAACATTACTCGACTGAGCGATGCCCTTAAGCATAAGCGCTTTCGAGCCAATGACATCAAACGTGTCTTTATTCCCAAAGCAAATGGCAAACAGCGACCGCTGGGCTTGCCCACGGTGGATGATAAATTGGTGCAACAAGGCGTGAGCCAGATATTGCAAAGTATCTGGGAAGCGGACTTTCTGCCCAATAGCTATGGCTACCGACCGAATAAAAGCGCTCATCAAGCGGTGCACAGTTTAGCGTTGAACCTTCAGTTTAAAGGATACGGTTACATTGTGGAGGCTGACATTAAAGGCTTCTTCAACAACCTTGACCACGACTGGCTGATGAAGATGCTCAAACAACGCATTGATGACAAAGCCATGCTGAGTTTAATCAGCCAATGGCTTAAAGCCCGTATCAAATCACCGGAAGGGGTGTTTGAACACCCGAAAAGCGGTACACCGCAAGGGGGGATCATTAGCCCAGTACTGGCGAACATCTATTTGCACTACGCACTCGACTTATGGTTTGAAAAGAAAGTAAAACCTCGAATGCATGGTCGCGCGATGCTCATCCGGTATGCCGATGATTTTGTGTGTGCGTTTCAATACGCCAACGACGCAGAGCGATTTTACAAGGTGTTGCCAAAACGACTCAAGAGGTTCAACTTAGAGGTAGCAGAGGATAAAACCTCACTGCTGCGTTTCAGTCGATTTCATCCGAGTCGCAGACGGCAATTTGTGTTTCTTGGCTTTGCCTTTTACTGGGCAAAAGATGCGCAAGGAAAACCTCGACTTAGGCGGCGCACAGGGGCTGAAAAGCACCGCGCCAGCATGAGCGAGTTTTACCAATACATCAAAGCCAAACGGTCAACCAAGCTCAACACGTGGATGCCCCAACTGAAACGCAAACTGATGGGATACCGAAATTACTTTGGCCTGCCAGACAATAGCCGTAGCCTAGATAGACTGTACAGCTATGTGCTGCACAGCTTATATAAATGGCTGAATAGGCGAAGTGGAAGGCGCAGTTATAATTGGAGTAATTTCAAGAAGATGTTAATGTATTACGCAATAGAGCGGCCAAGAGTGAGTAAGCGATTTATTCATGTGGACGGGTACTAAGTACGTGGTGATTTACACGCGTGAATATATAACTGAAGAGCCGGATGCGGTAGTTCCGCACGTCCGGATCTGTGTGGGGTCGGCCCAGTAATGGGTCGCTCTACCACGAT
>NZ_JBISHB010000020.1:0-2222 GCF_045064175.1 Pseudoalteromonas sp. Ld20 | reverse complement strand
TATTACAGTCAATAAAGGCATGAACAAATTGACCTTACGCGGACAAACGAAAGTGAATGCGCAATGGCAACTGTATTGCCTTGTTCATAATCTAGAAAAGCTGAGAAACACGATACATTAATAAGGGTAACCCCTTACCACCTTAAATAAGCCACTTAAACACCTGCAATCCCTTCCAAAACACCCACTAAAGCAACAGCAAATCCTCTTTTTATATTTTCACGTGAAAGTCAGTTGTCGATTGAATCAAAATAGGAACTCAGCTATGGTTGAAGCATCAATAAAAATAAATTAAAAACGAGTTATTCTACAGGCTCGTTATGCCAGGTGGGGCGATGGACGTTTCTAAGTATTTCCAAAGAGCAATGACATTAGTGTCCTCTTCCGAGTTGGAAGGTACTGAGTTGTCGGTTGCAATCAAAGAAGATTTGAAGAATGAGGAAGACAATAGTCCTAATCATTGGATACCTTTAGTCCAAGATAAATTACTGAAAGCGGCGAATTTAAAATACCCCTCTGAGATATCTGACCAGCTTTTGAAGTTGTACATGCAAGGGTATGTTTTACATAATGGATATGTTAAAAAGTCATCGGCTATTCTAGTTGCTATTATCTCAGCATTATTAGGTTTGTTAGTCAGTTGGTCTATATGGACTTAGCAAGGTATAACAAAACTATGAACCGGATGTTGGCAAGAGCGGCCACCACCGGTTATAGAAGGTGTTGTGGCTGTAGAATTACTCTTTTTTAAGAAAAACAGCCTGTTTTATGGGTTCCAAATGCATTACCTAATGCTTTAAAAACGCTTAGAGTTAATTACTGGAGCTCGTTTTTTAATTGAATTTGGCTGTTAGAGTTATTCTACAGCCTCGTTAGCACTACAAGGAGATAGCGTGCATAAACTCATACATTTTTTACTTCTAATTGCTTCATTAGGTTCTTTTTCATTACAAGCTGAAATTTACGAATATGAAGTAAGTAAAGTTGAATATAAAAACTTAGTTGCTAACTTATATTTACCAAAAGCTGAAAAAAAATTTCCCGTGGTAATTGCCTTTGGGGGCTTTGAAGGCGGGTTAGGTACTGGTAATGCTAATGGTGAAATGATCGCACCTCATGGTGTTGCTGTTTTAGGGCTAGCTTATTTTAAAGAAAAAGGTATTTCTCAAACACTAGATCAAATACCAATGGAGTATTTCATTGATGCAATTAACTATTTAGAAACACATCCTTTAATAGACTCATCTAAAATTGGTGTGGTTGGTGGCTCTAGAGGTTCAGAGGCTGCATTTCTGTTGGCAAGTATGGATTCTCGTATTAAATCTGTAGTTGTTACGACTCCAAGTAAAGTTGCTTGGTATGGTCTAACAGTACCGAAGTCTGCTTGGACAATTGAAGGTCAAGACATTCCAGCTTTAGGTTTAGAGTTAGATTCAAATGCTAAGTTAATCGACAGATTTACAGTCGCATTAGAAAATAAAACTAACGTTAATAAATCTTTATTTAAATTTGAAAATATTAATGGTCCAATATTAATGATCTCAGCAGAAAACGATCAAGTTTGGCCATCTTTTCAAATGTCTAAAGACATCGAAGTTTATTTAAAAAGTAAGCAGTTTAAACATAAAATAGTGCATAACTCTTACAAAACAGGCCATGGTTTCAGTAAAGAGACGGCTCCTGAAATTAAAAAATCAATAATTAATCATTTTGTGAGTACATTGTAGTGCTAACAAGTTGCTTAAAAGGACAAAAAACAGTTGGCTTTTGCTCCTTCGTCGCTAATTTTAGCCAACAATTTTTTGCCTCTTAGCAAGGCGTTGAGGTTGTAGAATTACTCTTTTTTAAGAAAAACAGCCAGTTT
The DNA here is from genome assembly GCF_045064175.1 of Pseudoalteromonas sp. Ld20. Lineage (NCBI taxonomy): Bacteria > Pseudomonadati > Pseudomonadota > Gammaproteobacteria > Alteromonadales > Pseudoalteromonadaceae > Pseudoalteromonas > Pseudoalteromonas sp. Ld20. The sequence goes on along the minus strand of NZ_JBISHB010000020.1, from coordinate 358 downwards.
TGTGGGTCCTAAATGCATTGCCTAGTGCTTTAAAAACGCTTAGAGTTAATTATAGGAGCTCGTTTTTTAATTGAATTTGGCTGTTAGAGTTATTCTACAGCCTCGTTGGTGCGTCAAGCGAAGCTTGATGCATCTTGCAGGGTGCAAGTCCCTGTCGGGTAAGGTTTAACTCACCACCCGTATCGAGTGTTGCGCCTATGGCGGAGCTGAATTTTTTTTCAGCGAACAAGCTAGGTGAAGCGTACACAGAGAATTAAGTAGGCCACAGGGGATACGTGTCCCTGAAGTGCTGGCATCGCTCCGATAAATACAGTCTGACTGACGAGGTTTGTAACGCCACTGAAGTCCATGCAAAGCA
>NZ_JBISHB010000019.1:0-1037 GCF_045064175.1 Pseudoalteromonas sp. Ld20 | reverse complement strand
GGCTATGTTGTATTTCAGTGTTGGTGAACTATATTTAATATACTGAAACCTAATAACGGTAGGTGCAACATGGCTTCCAAGCAGTTTCAAAATATACTACATCACATTACCAACTTAAATTACGCTCAACTTAAAAAGCTTCGCCACGAAGTTGAATCAAATATTGCCACTAACCAAGTAGGTCAAGCCATTGCCGACCATGAAGAATCAATATCTCATTGCCCCCATTGTGATTCACATAATCTAAATCGTTGGGGAATGACAAAGCAAGGAATTCAGCGCTTTAAGTGTAAATCATGCAACAAAACATTTAATGCACTTGCAGACTCACCACTTTACCGAATGAAAAAGGCTGAGAAGTGGATCGAATATACCAAATTGATGTGGGAAGGCGTATCCCTTAGAAAATCAGCTAAAGCTTTGAATATAACACTTAAAACGTCATTTCGTTGGAGACATATGTTTATTAAAGCCCCTGCCAGCTTTAATCCTTCAGTACTAACGGGTGTTATTGAAGCTGATGAAACATCTTTACCAGAATCTTTTAAAGGTAAGAGGGTTATTAACCGTAAGTCCCGTAAACGTGGTGGTGGAAAAATCGAAAAAGTTCCTATTTTCATTGCTCTTGATCGTAGTGGTGCTATATCTCACAAGGTTTTAGAGCGAAATACAAAAGAAAATATTCAAGCACAATTGAAGCCTTAATTATCATCAGGCTCAGTGCTTTGTACTGATGGAAACTTATCGTATAAAGGTATTGCTAAAGAACTCAATATTGACCATAAACGCTTGATTGGCTTGGATAACCAAAGAGTAGTAGAAGGTATTTACCATATCCAAACACTTAATAATTATATGATGCGCTGGAAGGCATGGTTAAGACGTTTTAATGGCATTGGTACAGACTACATTGAGAATTATTTAAGCTGGTTTAGGTTTATGGAAGATAACACTGAGTATTCAGATCAAACATGGATAAAAGAGGCATTATGATATGAATTTTTAATACCCACACTCAACTACAACATAGCCCTATA
>NZ_JBISHB010000018.1:0-1574 GCF_045064175.1 Pseudoalteromonas sp. Ld20 | reverse complement strand
CAAGACCTGATAATCATATAGAAAGCTCCTCGAGTTTTTCGATACAGTTGTGTTGACCAAAACATAAACAGTATCACGAGGAGCTTAGTATGAAACTATATGGTGGAATTGACTTGCATTCAAATAATAGTGTTATTGCTATCATTAATGAACACGGTGAAACGCTTACCGCTAAGCGTTTAAATAATAACATGGCTGTCATTTTATCTTTTCTAAGTCCTTATAAAGACAATTTAAAAGGACTTGTTGTTGAATCAACTTTTAATTGGTATTGGTTAGTCGATGCTTTAATGGATGAAGGGTTTAAACTTCACTTAGCAAACCCCGCTGCAATCCAACAATACTCAGGCTTAAAACATGCTGATGACCACAGTGATGCACGTTGGTTGGCTGAAATGCTACGTCTAAACATTCTGCCTGAGGGCTATATTTATCCTCGAGAGCTCAGGGCCGTTCGCGACTTAATGCGTAAACGAATGGACATTGTTCAACAGTCCACTAAAAACTTATTATCAGTGCAAAGTTGTTACATGCGTCACCTTGGATACAAGCTCAGTAGCAACAAAATCAAACAAATGGCCGCTATCAGAAAAGGCGTCAATGTTGAGCAAGTACACACCGATTTCAGCTCAACGAATACAGCACTGTCGGTCATTTCTAACCTCACATTGATACGCTGTGCTCAACAGCAGATAAATGCAATAGAGAGCGCTATTTTACAACAAACATCGCTCTCCCCTGAATTTATAAACTTAACCAGTATCGATGGGATTGGGAATACGTTAGCACTGACTATTATGTTAGAGACAGGCACTATTGAACGTTTTGATAGTCCAGGTAATTTTTCCTCGTATTGTCGATGCGTTAAAGGTGCGAGATACAGCAATGGAAAGAAGAAAGGCGCTACAAATCAAAAGAATGGTAATCGTTACTTAGCGTGGGCGTTTACTGAGGCCGCTAACTTTGCCATTCGGTACAACCCGACAATCAAAAAATATTATCAACGAAAACTGGCTAAAACGAACCAAGTTATCGCAATTAAAACGGTTGCGCATAAGCTCGCAAGAGCCTGTTATCACGTGCTTAAAGATAATGTCCCATTTGATGAACACAAGGCTTTTTCTTAGCGACCGTAAAATGAATTAGGTTAACGTGTTGAGTTAAAAACGGGGTTGGTAAAACCATCAGATCTGATTGAGCCTGCACGTTAACCGCTCTTATTTAAATGTTGGGTATGCCCACTGTCTGAGCCACACAGGGTTGGTTATGTAAAAACATAAACCACAGATTTGTTATAGCGCAGGGCATAAGCTTTGCCAAAAACTGGACTGACATTGGCACTAAACGATGACTGAGGCGAAAGCCAAGGGCCTTAATTAATCATCAACGATGCTTAATTAAACCGCCTAAATTCATATGGGTGACTGGTGCATATTCACACCAAACGACGTCATTACTGGATGCATAGTCATATTTAAAGTGAGTTTAAAAAGTAACAACACTTGGTTTTTTGAATAAAGAGATCAAGAAAACACAGCTGCCTGCTTGACCGGAACTCTCTAATGGGTGACCCT
>NZ_JBISHB010000017.1:0-1083 GCF_045064175.1 Pseudoalteromonas sp. Ld20 | reverse complement strand
ACCCACCAATAAATATGACATTCTGAAATATTTGCTAATGTAGTAAGTGCGACCAAACTCATTATCGAGGGAATTCAGAATGTCTTACGAACATCTTAACAGTTTCGAACGAAAAGCTATCTACTATCGATTCAATAGTGGCGAAAGCTGCCGATCCATTGGTAAGCTATTAAATCGACACCATACAACTATCATGCGTGAAGTTAAGCGAAATAAGCCACCCTACTATGATTATTTCGATGAGGCAGCGCACGAAAAAGCGATGGCAAGAAGGAAGGTCGCTAGGCATGCAAGAAAAAGAAACAATAAGGCACTGTACGAGCTTGTGCAGAGTAAAATAGCAATGGGATGGTCTCCAGATGCTATAGCAGGTCGGCTTAAGAAGGATAACCCGTCAGATGAATTAATGTATGTCAGCCATGAAACAATCTATCAATGGGTGATTAAGGATTTTAAAGCAGGTGGAGAGCTATACAAAGACTTAGCTAAGAGGCATAAAAAAAGACGTAAACAACGTAAATATGGCGATTTACGTGGGCAAATTAAGAATAGAGTAAGTATTAGCGAACGACCAAAAATAGTCGAAGACAGAAGCCGAATAGGTGACTGGGAAGGTGATTTAATTGAAGGCAAAAAGGGCTCTGGTTTTTTTGTAACCCATGTTGACCGTAGCTCTCGATATTTAATCGCGAAAAAAATAGAGACTAAGCAAGCTGAGTCATTCAATACGGCTACAGTAGAGATGTTTAAAGAGATTCCAGAGCATAAACAGTTAACTCTGACCTTGGATAATGGAAAAGAATTTTCGAAATTTAAAGCTTTGGAAGAAGAACTAGATTTTATTATTTATTTTGCTGATCCTTATTGTTCGTGGCAACGAGGAACAAATGAACATACAAACGGTCTGATCAGGCGTTATTTCCCAAAGAAAACTGATTTTTCAACTATAACTAATGAACAACTCCAAGAGGTTGTAATGAAAATTAATACTCGCCCAAGGAAAATACTAAATTATCAGACAGCTGAAGAAGTCTTTATTAATTAGTGATTTAAGGTTTGGTGCACTTGGAACCTGAATTCGGG
>NZ_JBISHB010000016.1:0-2068 GCF_045064175.1 Pseudoalteromonas sp. Ld20 | reverse complement strand
AATGCTTTAAAAACGCTTAGAGTTAATTACAGGAGCTCGTTTTTTAATTGAATTTGGCTGTTAGAGTAATTCTACAGCCTCGTTGTGGCTGTAGAATTACTCTTTTTTAAGAAAAACAGCCAGTTTTGTGGGTCCTAAATGCATTGCCTAGTGCTTTAAAAACGCTTAGAGTTAATTATAGGAGCTCGTTTTTTAATTGAATTTGGCTGTTAGAGTAATTCTACAGCCTCGTTGTGGCTGTAGAATTAATCTTTTTTAAGAAAAAAAGCCAGTTTTATGGGTTCCAAATGCATTACCTAATGCTTTAAAAGCGCTTAGAGTTAATTACAGGAGCTCGTTTTTTAATTGAATTTGGCTGTTAGAGTTATTCTACAGGCTCGTTATGTGCCGTAGTGATAGCGCAGTTGTGCTATTAGAATTGTATCATTTTGGTTTTTGTATACGATTCTATGTTCGTCATTTATTCGACGAGACCAGTAGCCTGATAAACCGTGTTTAAGAGGCTCTGGTTTTCCAATACCTTCAGTAGGGTTACGTTGGATATCCTTGATTAGTAAATTAATACGTTTAAGTATTTTTTTATCTGTCGTTTGCCAGTAAAGGTATTGTTCCCAAGCTTTAGTCGAAAAAGTCAGCTTCATTCTATGAGCTCTCTTTCAGTTCCATTGCCAGCTTCAAGTTCGGCAATAGACTCTAAAAGTTCGCGTGCATTTGCTGGTGATCTAAGTAAATATGTAGTTTCCTGCATTGCGTTATAGTCTTCTAAAGACATCATAACAACAGGATCTTCACTTTTACGTGTAATAATAACTGGTGCATGATCATTACAAACATGCGCCATTGTTCTTGCTAGATTCGCTCTAGCTGATGTATAACTTATTGCATCCATGTGAACTCCAAAATGTTCATGTACGTTTATTTGTACATTGTAGCGTAAGGGCACATAACAAGCAATTTAAGTCGGAACTCCAACAGTTGGCTGAGTTTCGCTTCGCTACACATTATAGCCAACTGTTTCCGTCCGCTTAATTGGGCGTTGTGGCTGTAGAATTACTCTTTTTTAAGAAAAACAGCCTGTTTTATGGGTTCCAAATGCATTACCTAATGCTTTAAAAACGCTTAGAGTTAATTATAGGAGCTCGTTTTTTAATTGAATTTGGCTGTTAGAGTTATTCTACAGCCTCGTTAGCTGTTTTTACTAGGGTGGTCTTTTGCGATTAGAATCAAATCTTGAAAATGTTATGAGTGAAATTGACTCTTTCGAATGGAATCTATATGCATATATATATCCTGATAACTCAATCTGCATGTCGTCACTGATTCTTATAATCGATGATGATGCGGAAGAAGAACGAGATGACGACGATGAGCCAATTTATCCTGTGGCTAAAGGGTATAAAAGCTTTCTTAGTGTGGCTGATCTTCAAAGTATTAAAAGTAATTTACTTGAGCAAAAGCCTGATTATAGTCAGAATGAGCTTTTAAGTGCTGTTATGCATTACTATGAAAACGATGCGTTTATACTAATCAACAGCTAATCGGGTAGCCGGAGGTCTCTAACCTCCAGCCCCCACACCACCCATCATGCGCTTTTTATTAACAGGAAGCGCAATGGGCGGTTCATCTCCCGTAATGAATATTGATCCAAACATCTCTCAATGACACTAAACCTTGTGACGCTAAGTAATCATTGCCTAATGCAATGTTAATTCCTTTTGTTTTTGAGCTTCTACAAGGGCCTTCGCTTCCAAGCGCCTACTTTTGGTACTGGTGATACCACAGGCTATGGCGAGTCGCTCGCTAACACCCAATTTCATTAAACTGCGTACTTTGGTACGGGCTATTCCTTTGGAAAGAGCGCCATTGCCGCCAGTAGCACATTCTTATCCTACGGCGGATCCAATGATCTAAATCCACTGTTAGTTGATAAGTGGACTGCCCATAGATAATTGGACTCCCTCACCCTTAACGAGTGAGGTAATATAAAAGTTACCACACAAATATATTAAAAGAGTCCTGTTATGTATCGTACTAGAGTTGGCGTTGATTTAGCAAAAAAAGTTATTCA
>NZ_JBISHB010000015.1:0-1126 GCF_045064175.1 Pseudoalteromonas sp. Ld20 | reverse complement strand
ATAAACTCACACAGTATTTACGTGGCTGGGGACACTACTACCTAATAGCCAACGCTTATCAACTAACAGTGGATTTAGATCATTGGATCCGCCGTAGGATAAGGATGTGCTACTGGCGGCAGTGGCGCTCTTTCCAAAGGAATAGCTCGTACCAAAGTACGCAGTTTAATGAAATTAGGTGTTAGCGAACGACTCGCCATAGCCTGTGGTATCACCAGTACCAAAAGTAGGCGCTTGGAAACGAAGGCCCTTGTAGAAGCTCAAAAACAAAAGGAATTAACATTGCGCTAGGCAATAACTACTTAGCGTCACAAGGGGTAGTGTCATTGAGGGATATTTGGATCAATATTCATTACGGGAGATGAACCGCCCATTGCACTTCCTGTTAATAAAAAGCGCATGATGGGTGGTGTGGGGGCTGGAGGTTAGAGACCTCGGGCTACCCGATTATATTTTCCGTTTACACTGAAGTAACAAGCTATCCATCTGAATTTTAAACTTATAATCAATTACTTTATCAGCTTGAGGAGCTAAATCAATATACCCGCTAAAAGGAAACTTATCCCACTCTTTGATAAAGCTCCAGTATTTAGGAGTCGACTCACCTTCGGGTAATAAATACAAAAATCCAGATAGAATGTACCTATTATTTCTAATTGATAACGTTTCTATTTGGGCTCCATCACACCATAATTTATTCGTGAGTTTGAAATTATTTACATGGAAAGTCATAAAATACTCGAAATAGAAATTAATCCAGTCTCGTTTATTCGGCATATGCCTTTCATCAAGCCTAAAATACTTTGGAGGTAACTTACCTCTTAAAGCTTTGGCAATATTTTGTTCTTCTTCTAGCAACCACTTTTTACGGCTGCGATTTAAGGATATACGTTCAGTCATTTTGGAAAATATAACGCCCTCGTTAATGGGCAAATAATAGTTGGTTAAAATAAGCGACGTAGGAGCAAAAACCAACTGTTATTTGTCCTGATTTAACAGCTTGTGTACGCCCGACATGGGCATTGACTTATGAGGTGAAAGTCCTCTGTAGGAAGATCACCGTTTAAATAACATACTGTTATTAAACGATAGACACTCGCAAATGGCAAGGGCTAAATCGTGAGAG
>NZ_JBISHB010000014.1:0-1239 GCF_045064175.1 Pseudoalteromonas sp. Ld20 | reverse complement strand
AAACAGCCTCTTTAAATCAAGCTGAGTTAGCGGAATATTGCCGAAGTAAAGGTCTTTATGTGGAACAAGTATCGGCTTGGCGAAATGCGTGTATGGATGCAAACGCTAACGTTAAAGAGCAGGAAAAAGCCTTCTCTATTGAAGCTAAAAAAGATAAAAAGCAGATTAATCAATTAGAAAAAGAATTGCGCCGAAAAGATAAGGCATTAGCAGAAACTGCAGCACTATTGGTGTTAAGAAAAAAAGCAAATGCGATCTGGGGGGAAGCCGAGGACGAATGATCCTCGACTCAGCTCGCGTTCAAGCGGTTAAACTAGTTAATGAAGCTGTGAGTTCTGGTGCGCCAAGGTTTAAAGCTTGCCGTGAACTCGGGATCAGTGTCCGGACGTATCAACGTTGGACTGTTGACGGGAATATAAAAACAGATGGTAGACCAATATCTCAGCGCCCTGAGCCAAAAAATAAGCTATCAAAAGAAGAGAGAGATAACATATTAGCCATCGTTAATAGCGATGATTTTAAGAGCTTACCACCAAGCCAAATCGTCCCAACATTAGCAGATGAGGGTATTTATCTTGCTTCTGAATCAACATATTATCGTGTTCTTCATGAAGAAAAACAGCAAAACGCTCGCGGACGTAGTCAGATAAAAGAGAGAAAAGTACCGACGACACACTGTGCTACAGGGCCGAACCAAGTGTGGTGTTGGGATATTACTTGGTTACCAGGTCCCGCTAAGGGGCTGCATTTTTATTTATATTTGATACTCGATATATTTAGTCGAAAGATTGTTGGATGGGAAATTCATGATGACGAATCAGCAGAGAATGCATCAATGTTAATCAGAAAATCCCATTTAAAAGAAAGAGTTAAAGATAACCCTTTGGTGCTGCATTCGGATAATGGAAGCCCAATGAAGGGCTCATCAATGCTTGAAACACTTTATAGTTTAGGCGTCGTGTCGTCTTTTAATCGTCCTAGGGTGAGCAATGATAATGCTTATGCTGAGTCGATATTTAAAACGTGTAAATATCGTCCTGACTATCCGTATAAAGGGTTTTCAACAATAGATGAAGCACGTAGTTGGGTGTTGAAATTTAGCCACTGGTATAATTTTAACCACAAACATAGCGGTATTAAATATATAACCCCTCACCAAAGACATTCTGGGGTGGCAAGTGAAGTGTTGGCAAAGAGAAAAGAAGTGTATCAACGTGCTAAGGAGCAAACGCCTGAGCG
>NZ_JBISHB010000013.1:0-1141 GCF_045064175.1 Pseudoalteromonas sp. Ld20 | reverse complement strand
TTGTTTGCGTTGTCAGGTTAATGTCAGTCCCGAAGATGTCTTTACCTATTAAGGTAATGTCTACATTGGCTAATAACGTGTCGTTACCTGTAATGGTGCCGTCTTGATTTTCATCGAAGTACACACGGCCTGACACGCTTGCTGTATCTGGGTTTTGCTCTGTGAAGTCAACAAGCTCGTTGCTTGTCGTCAGCACAACAGTCACTTTATCCGTTAGATCAGAGCCTGCAATTACTCCTACATTGTTACGCTCAACACCGTCTTTATAAAGTGCAGGTTGGGTTTGCGTTACGGTATAACCGTTGGCATCTGAGGCAAATAAATCAGCGAACGTGTATTCACCTTGCGCGCTTGTTTGCGTTGTCAGGTTAATGTCAGTCCCGAAGATATCTTGACCTATTAAGGTAATCGCTACGCCAGCAAGTAACTTATCGTTATCAGCAATGGTGCCATCTTGGTTTGCATCAAAATACACACGCCCTGAAATAGTCGCTGTATCTGGATTCTGCTCTGTGAAGTCAACTAGCTGATTGCTTGTTGAAAGCACAACGGTAACCGTATCCGTTAGATCAGAGCCTGCAATTACACCTGCATTGTTACGCTCAACACCGTCTTTATAAAGCGCAAGTTGCGTTTGCGTCACGGTGTACCCCGTCGCATCGGAAGCAAATAAATTCACGAAAACATATTCACCTTGCGCATTCGTTTGCGTTGTCAGGTTAATGTCAGTCCCGAAGATGTCTTTACCTATTAAGGTAATCGCTACGCCAGTAAGTAACTTATCGTTACCGGCAAGTGTACCGTCTTGGTTTTCATCGAAATACACACGTCCCGAAACGCTTGCTGTATCTGGATTTTGCTCTGTAAAGTCAACAAGCTGATTGTTTGTAGAAAGCGCAACGGTAACCGTATCTGTTAGATCAGAGCCTGCAATAGCACCCGAGCTATTACGCTCAACACCGTCTTTATAAAGCGCAGGTTGCGTTTGCGTTACGGTGTAACCATTATCATCTGAAGCAAATAAATCAGCGAACGTGTATTCACCTTGCGCGTTTGTTTGCGTTGTCAGGTTAATGTCTGAACCGAAGATATCCTTACCCGTTAAGGTAATATCGACATTCGTTAATAACGTGTCGTTATC
>NZ_JBISHB010000012.1:0-1438 GCF_045064175.1 Pseudoalteromonas sp. Ld20 | reverse complement strand
TTAGAAAAACAAAAGTTCAAATGGCCAAGTAAAGTCAGTTTGCAAGAATTTGAACTCAGTCCTGGGCAATTGGATTGGTTGTTGTCGGGATATGATGTGCTTGGTCATGAAGAATTGCAGTATCAATCGATGATCTAATCGATCATATTGACAGTAAATGATCGTTGCCACACCGTCTGCTTTATCTTTGCGTCAAACAAGAAAACAACGTCAAATTCTGTTAAATTGCGAACATGAAAATTGATGCACACTTACTTCCTGACGACCTAGAACAACTCAAGCGCATGGTGCTTGAGTTGCAACAAGTCGTTGCTGAAAAAGATGCGCAAATTCACGAATTACTGCAAGCTTATAACGCGAAGCTTGCCAAAGAGTACGCGAAGAAATCTGAAAAGATGCCCGGTGCTGGAGAGCTCTTCAATGAAGTAGAAGACATTCTTGATGAACATGATAAAGCGCTATTGGCCACATCGCCCTTAGTAAAGAAAGAAAAAGCCAAACCGAAACGCCGGCCACTGCCAGCACAGTTACCACGAGTCGAGGTGGTTGTTGACCTTGATGAGGATGAAAAAGTGTGTGATTGCTGTCAAAGCCCACTTCACAAAATAGGTGAAAGCAGCAGTGAAACACTCGAATTTGTGCCTGCGCATATCAAGGTTATCAAAACTATTCGCCCTAAATATACGTGCCGTCACTGTGAGCGAGAAGGGATTGAAAGTGTAGTGAAAACGGCAAAAATGCCCGCAACAGCCATTCCAAAAAGTATCGCCACGCCCAGTTTACTGAGCCAAATAATCATGTGTAAATACCAGTTTGGCTTGCCGCTTTATCGCCAAGAAACGTTATTTTCTGATATCGGTATTGAGTTGAGCAGGCAAACCATGTCGAGCTGGATGTTACGCTGTGCTGAATTGTTGTCACCGCTTTATCAGCGCTTAAGAGAAATCTTGTTATCTCAAGCGGTTATTCATGGCGATGAAACCTCGTTAAACGTTATTAACGCAGAGAAAGCGACCAGCTATATGTGGCTGTATTGTTGTGGCGATGATAAGCCGGGTAAAGGCACTAATATTGTCTTGTTTGATTATCATAATAGTCGCGCGGCCCACTGTGTAGTTGATTTTCTTGACGGTTATCAAGGCTACATGCACGTAGACGGCTACAAAGCGTACGAGCAAACGAAGGCAACACTGGTTGCGTGCTTAGCTCATATACGCCGTAAGTTCATCGAGGCCAAAGGCAATAATAAAAAAACCGTTAAAGCGGATGTAGCACTTAACCTTATTCGCAAACTCTATGGTATTGAGCAAGCCATCAAAGGTAAATCGGTCAGTGAAAAATTCACCGTTAGGCAGCAAAAAGCCAAACCAATCGTTGATGAATTGTATCAATGGTTACTCAAACACAAAGATAAAATCCCTCCCCAAATGGCGCTAGG
>NZ_JBISHB010000011.1:0-2871 GCF_045064175.1 Pseudoalteromonas sp. Ld20 | reverse complement strand
GTATGACAAGCGTACTGCATACATGGGGGCAAAATTTAAGTCAGCATATCCACTTGCATTGTTTGATACCCGCAGGGGCGCTTAATAAAGCGCACTGGCATGAAATAGAAAAAGGCTATTTATACCCCGTTAAAGCATTATCAACAGTGTTTAGAGGGAAAATGCTCGCGGCGCTCAATGAATGCGATAGTTCATTCGCGAAGGTAAGCACACCAACCAAATGGTGCGTGTATAGCAAAGCCTGTTTAACGTACAGTGAAAAGCTAGTTAGTTACCTTGCGCGTTATACCCGAAAAGGCGTGATGTCAGAATCGCGATTAGTGTCAGCGACTGAAGAAACAGTGAGCTTTAAATACCGCGATTATGCAGATAACAACCGCGATAAAGTCATGACTCTGAGCTGTGATGAATTTTTACGGCGTTACTTACAACATGTATTGCCGAAAGGGTTTATGCGCATTCGCCACTATGGCTTTTTAGCCAATGCATGTCGTAAACAAAAGTTAGCGTTAATAAGGACTCAAGAGTCACACACATGTAAACCAGTGAAGCCAAAAACAGAAAAAGATCCATTGATACCGCATTGGCCTTGCCAGTCATGCAAGGCGGGTATCTTACGATTTATTGGTATAGCAGAGTCTGATGCGGCAACAGTTACAACAGAGCGAACGAGTTAGCGGGCTAGCCTGCTTAATAGAATCAATATGTTAACCTGCTTAATTGTTCAGGCTAATAGCGGCTGTGTGTTTTAATAATATGGTTGCTTATCAAGCTAAATTTAGGTGTAATAAGGACATAATAAACGCTGAGCAATGCAGGGACAGCTTAGATACGATATACACGTCAATGAAATTGGCTAAATATCGGTTAGGCCATAAAAAGCAAATTCCCATAGCATAAACAATACCAACGCGAACACACCGAGCAGGTAGCGCCTCAGTCCAACAAGCGATTATGCAACACAAACAGCGTGTCGCATAAATACTAAAATGTTAAATTCTCGGAGAGATCGTGCAAAGTATTCTCACTTTATTAGTTATTACCTTTTTGAGTATTTCAGCAATGGCAGAGCCTACAAAGAATGAAAGTTCCGTTGAAGTATCTGGTTTCGACTGTGCCGACAAAAGCGCTCATATGATCGAGTGGCTTGGTCTTGGAAAGGATTATCGCAGTTTCGTCGTTTCTGATGTAGAGAAAGAACTTAGTAAGCAGCAGCCAGGCTCCCAGCTATTAAAACTAGAGTGTACAGGAGAGCCAGAACTGTTAACCGGCGCACTACCGCAAGAAAAAGATGAGTCTAAAGCAATCCTTACAAGGTTTTCTGCAACATTCCCATTATTGGCCACTGTGAATCTTTCTGGTTCAATTTGGGTGTTAAACATCGATCAAAACTATTACATTGAAAATCTAAATATACCGGGGGAGCGTAAGCTAACCCAAAATTTCACAGTCAAAGGCAGTGACAAGCAATGAATTTAACAAGGCCAGTAAATCTGACCTCCGTAAGCTGTCTTCTTTTTTGCAGAAAACACGCAAAAAAGCAGCCATCTTACTCCGCAGTTTCTGGCGGCGTTGTGGCTGTAGAATTACTCTTTTTTAAGAAAAACAGCCTGTTTTATGGGTTCCAAATGCATTACCTAATGCTTTAAAAGCGCTTAGAGTTAATTACAGGAGCTCGTTTTTTAATTGAATTTGGCTGTTAGAGTTATTCTACAGCCTCGTTAGGCAACTAAGGATGGTACGGTGATATTCCTATCTCATAATTACAATGACAAACCAGTAGTAGAACAAATAGCATTAAGGCTTAGCCAGTTATTCGGTCAAGATCAGGTATTTTATGATTCATGGTCAATACAACCTGGTGACGGTATTATTGATCAAATGAATAAAGGTCTGGGCGACTGCGAGCTATTCTTGTTTTTCGTATCTAAAAATAGCCTACAAAGCAAAATGGTCGAGCTTGAGTGGCAAAATGCTGTAATTAAGGCAACCCAAGGGAAAACTAAAATTATCCCTGTTAAAATGGATGATTGCATGATGCCACCAATTTTAATGCAATCACTATATATTGATTTATTTGGTCAGGGTTTAGAGGTTGCGTTAAGACAAATTGTAGATGTCACTCAAGGCAAAAATACATTTCAAAAAGGGCCTCAAGAGTTTTCAAATTTACGTGCATACGTAACAACTGAGGGGCAAAAAACCACAATTGAATGTCATGCTGAATTTTATATGGAAGCTATTTCTAATTTCCTTTTCGTCATAGAAAATGATGAATCAGAAATCACGTTCAACTGTACTAGCAGTGCTATGACTAGAAGCGGTTTTAATAAAGGCTTGCAGTTTAATAATGGGCAAACATGTAACGGGCAATTTATTGCTATTGAACGCAGTACTGCCCCCGGTTTTCCTTTCGTTGTAGAACTGACACCTAACGAAGGTTGTACTCTCAAATTAAGTGCAGTAATGCACGAAAAGAAACAAGGTGAGTTCAGACCTATACCGCTAGTTAATGGTAAAAAAGTTGCCTAACAAGTCATTCAAAAGGACAAAAAACAGTTGTTTTTTGCTCCTTCGTCGCCTATTTTAACCAACTATTTTTAGCCTCTTAATGAGGCGTTAGTGCGTCAAGCGAAGCTTGATGCATCTTGCAGGGTGCAAGTCCCTGTCGGGTAAGGTTTAACTCACCACCCGTATCGAGTGTTGCGCCTATGGCGGAGCTGAATTTTTTTCAGCGAACAAGATAGGTGAAGCGTACACAGAGAATTAAGTAGGCCACAGGGGATACGTGTCCCTGAAGTGCTGGCATCGCTCCGATAAATACAGTCTGACTGACGAGGTTTGTAACGCCACTGAAGTCCATGCAAAGCA
>NZ_JBISHB010000010.1:0-1686 GCF_045064175.1 Pseudoalteromonas sp. Ld20 | reverse complement strand
CTAGAGCACCATATAGTTTAAAAATCATGCAGCTAATTTCAGTGATATATGTAAATTAGTGATCATGGCTGTACGATTTAAATCATATTCATTGAGTCTTATTCCTCTATATCGTGCTCGAGGTCCTTTACGGTTACATACAGATGCAAGAGCGTGCTCTACTTTAACACGCTCTCTTGCTTTAGCTCGACCCTCAGCAGTCGTGACGTATACACTTAAATCTTGCATCATAGATTCATGCTCGTGGATTGAAACAACGCGGCTATTTTCTGAATCCGTACATTTGGATTTACTAGGACAAACACTGCATTCATATTTTGGAAATCTGACAAACTTTTTCTTTCTTCCTTGTATTGATACGGTGATATTGTTTGGACAAGTGACTGTATTTTCATCTAAATCAATTAAAAATGATTTTTTACTAAATTTGTCTTTGACTGCTGGAGGTGTCCAAGGTTTGGCAACTACCGTGAGGCCCTCCTGATACATATCTAACGTCCAATCTGCTGCTAAATAACCTCTATCGATACTTAATTCGGTCACTTTTTCATAGTTTAACACTTTAGGTTTGAGTTGCTCACTGGCTTTATGCTCTGGTTCATTCGCTGGACGGACGCAAGTCGCAAGAATGAGCTTAGAATCTAAGTCAACTGCAATATGTTGTTTGAATCCACTGATAGTGCGTGAACTTGATTTTCGACCATGGCGCATCGCACTATCTGAGACTGAAATTCTCCTATCAGGGACTGTTCCTTTTTTAATTTGGTGCCCACCACCTTCAGGATCTGGTGTAATATTTTGCGCTAATACTGTTTCTAATAAAGACAGGCACTCTTTTAAAGATTTATGCTCCCTTATACTAACAGGGGCTGCTTTTAACCATGTTTTAAGCGTCTCAACATCAGATAATAATGTATTGATTGCTTGATGCTTTTCATTTGCATCAGACCAATCTATATCCAGCGCAGCCTTAACGCTACTTTGACCAACGAGTTTCAAACCCGTTTGTGAGATAATCGATTTTTCATCAGTTTGTTGAATATATGCTAAACAATCTACAATTAGTTCAAGCGCATGACTCACGAGATTAAAAGTGTCTTCGACACGTCCAGCCCCCTGTAACGGTGCCGAATCTAAAGCAACGCGTAAGTTTTTGTGACCAAATTTACCGAAAGATTTAGCCACATTAACTGTATGTTCAAGTAACACCTCATCCATATTATGCTTCACTAAACGATGCCTAAAATCACACAAAGTCCCTTGTGAAAAAGGCGCATTTTCATCATCTAAGCAATTGAGCACCATTCGCCAACGCATATCAAACATTGCATCAAGGGTTGCCCCTGCATCTGATTTTTGTTCATAACTTTGTAAAATTGTTGCCATAGCTAGCTGAGCTGCAGGAACAGGGGGCTTTCCTTTCGGGTGATCGGCATACATTTCAATAAGTTGACTTTCGATGGTTTCATTGAGAATTTCATGTCGATATTCACGAAGAAATACGAAGAGTTTGCCATGTGTTTTTAAACGGCTACAGATTAATTTTTCTTTTTTACTCAATGCTTCAGGGCATTGCCAATGGCGATTATATTTCATGATATGACTACGTTAGCTAAGACACGCTATTTGATCATGAATTGAAGCAAATGTCGATCTGGTTAGAATGTATACTGATCGGTGCTCTAG
>NZ_JBISHB010000009.1:0-1306 GCF_045064175.1 Pseudoalteromonas sp. Ld20 | reverse complement strand
ATTTGCTTGGTGACAATAGCGTTTTGGACCCACCTGATCCCATGCCGAACTCAGTAGTGAAACGAAACAGCGCCGATGATAGTGTAGCATTTGTTATGTGAAAGTAGGTCATCGCCAGGCTCCAAATAAAGAAAGCCCGACTCATAGAGTCGGGCTTTTTTGCGTCTGCAGGAAAGTGAAAAAGCGAGCAAGGTGCAAGGTGGCTAGTGTCGCTCAGGTGTTCACCTAAAAGCAACACACCCCCATATATCGGTTGTCGCGATAAATCACGAGCTGCATCGTACTGAGTTAATACCAATCTGCATAAAGATTAAGTCAATTTTATCCAATCTCTCATTTTTAACCGTACCAGGAACTGAGATGGATCCATTCCATGCTTGCGATACCTGTTCGACTATTTCTTCAGAATCATTAAAGACACGATCAGGTAGGTATTGTTACCGTATTCAACTCTATATTTGTTACCACCCCTACAGATCACTTGATATGAGTTCACCTGAGTTTTTTGAAGTGAATTTTACTGCGCTATTTTTATCGGTTAGTTATTCAAGCCATCAAGAGCTTGAGTAAAGCGATTTGGGACCGCGATAAAACTGTTTAAATACAGCTCATTTTAATGAGGCCCAAATTCTGATAATAAGAGGTGGATTAGAAGATCTATTTAAATTTCATTACTTAGCAGATTTATATTAATTGTTAGCTGTGTTTGATTTTAAAAATACAATAATAAATCAATGTTTCATGCATAACGAATATTACGATTTCATCGTTTTACAGTGCATGTTATGCACAGGTGTTTGTGGGTAACATGTCAGTTTCTTTTGTGTATCTTATGAAAGCGAAATAAAAGCAAGATTAGTGATAATAACGCTTGCGTAAAATCAGCCGCGCCCTATAATGCGACCCCACTGAGACGGCAGACAGCAACGCTTAGCGGGGCAAGAGTTAATCAGTGAGTCGAGTAAAACTTGAGTTTGAATTTTTATAAAGTTTAAATTTAAGTGTTGACAAAAAAATAGGAAAGCGTAACATGCGCAGCCCTAGCGAGATAAAGCAAAGCGCTTTAATCGCAACGTTCTTTAACAATATAAAGCAATCATCTGTGTGGGCACTCGTACAGATTGAGTTCTAACAGCCGAACTTAGTTTACTAAGCAAGGCAAAAAAATTAGAGTCTCAATGTGATTTCTCGAAAGAGAAACTGAGTGACCAACAGAATAGTTATTTTTAATAATTATTCGGCACAGTCAATTCAATATCGAAAGATATTAAATAAATTCAGAATTCATTGAGCAGGTTCTTCATTC
>NZ_JBISHB010000008.1:0-2933 GCF_045064175.1 Pseudoalteromonas sp. Ld20 | reverse complement strand
GAATAACTTTTTTTGCTAAATCAACGCCAACTCTAGTACGATACATAACAGGACTCTTTTAATATATTTGTGTGGTAACTTTTATATTACCTCACTCGTTAAGGGTGAGGGAGTCCAATTATCTATTACTCACCGCTTAATGCGGCGTTGTGGCTGTAGAATTACTCTTTTTTAAGAAAAACAGCCAGTTTTATGGGTTCCAAATGCATTACCTAATGCTTTAAAAACGCTTAGAGTTAATTACAGGAGCTCGTTTTTTAATTGAATTTGGCTGTTAGAGTTATTCTACAGCCTCGTTAGGTGTTTCATGAGTGTTACTTATATTGTCATTCTTGGAATCGTTATTTTCCTTGCCTCAGCATTCTATGTTGATGGGTTGCCAAAGAAATACCGATTGCGTAAATGTATGGGGAAATACTGGAAATCAGAATTCCCTAATAGTAGTAAGAAAGATATACGTGAATTTCTTATTTTGTTTACGGATGCTTTTGCATTTTCAAATAAAGATAAGCTTAACTTTGCGCCTAACGATAAAATTTACGATATCTATACTGCACTTTATCCATCAAAATGGATGGCAGATTCACTTGAACTTGAAACTCTTGCAATAGATATTGAAAAGCAATATTCGCTATGCTTCAATGAGTTATGGAGTGAGGATTTAACTTTAGGTGAGTTATTTTCTCGTATAAAAAACACCTAACAAGTCGTTTAAACGGAATAAAAACAGTTGGCCATCGCTTCGCGATTATAGCCAACCATTTTTATCCGCTTAACGAGGCGTTGTGGCTGTAGAATTACTCTTTTTTTAAGAAAAACAGCCTGTTTTATGGGTTCCAAATGCATTACCTAATGCTTTAAAAACGCTTAGAGTTAATTATAGGAGCTCGTTTTTTAATTGAATTTGGCTGTTAGAGTTATTCTACAGCCTCGTTGTGGCTGTAGAATTACTCTTTTTTAAGAAAAACAGCCTGTTTTATGGGTTCCAAATGCATTACCTAATGCTTTAAAAACGCTTAGAGTTAATTACAGGAGCTCGTTTTTTAATTGAATTTGGCTGTTAGAGTTATTCTACAGCCTCGTTAGTAGCCCTAAGAGTAGATTTCGAGTTTGGTTGGGAAATATCTACCATTAGTACCACTCAATTGCATCTAGCCTAACCTTCCAATTGCATTTTGATTTACCACTTTAAAAATTTACTTGTTGGCAATAGAAAATCTGATAATTCATTAATTTTAAGGCCAGTGTGCGACTAAAGAAGCTGTAATCAGAATTTAGAAAAATGTCATTCAGTTCCAATAACAATAATTGTGAGCATACTGTTTTGCTTATTTTTATCACTTTGTTGATTTTTTCAACAAAAAAAGCAAACCTACGAGGTGTTACGTAGTTTATTTATCTGCTTGATGTAAAGAAAAGTGATGGAATTACACAACTATCAGAATAGTTAATAATAAAAAAAGGGAAAGTTAATGTATAAAAGTATTCAAGGAATCGCTGGGGTTATTTTGTTACTTTCATTTAGCGTTATGGGAAACGAAACCCAACTAACGCTGCTGGAAAAGGAAATTGATAGAATTGCAGAAGAGTCTATTCCAACTAATGGACCGGGGTGCTCTGTAGGTATTATTAAGAATCAACAATTTTTATTCAAGAAAAGCTACGGTTTGGCAAACATCGAACATCAGGTTCCGCTCAGTTCAATATCAGTATTTCGTATGGCATCTGTATCTAAACAATTCACCGGGTTTGCGGTATTGTTATTAGCAGAAAAAGGGGAAATTAACCTTGATGATGATATACGGAAACATCTTACTGAATTGAAAGACTATGGTGTAAAAGTAACTATTAACTCAATGTTAGGTCACGTTTCAGGAATGGCAGATTACGATACCCTCAAATCGCTATTACCCAAACCACTACTGTCCACCGCTGGTGGTCCGTTCAGGCTTGGTGATGAGGATTACCTGACCAAAGAAGAATACTACGATGTCATAAAATCGCTTCCTTTAGAGCATCAACCTGATACTCAACAAGCCTATAGTAACTTCGCTTACTTTTTATTGTCGGAGTTAGTAGCTAACGTCAGTGGTATGTCCATGCGGGAGTACACTACAAAATACATCTTTGAACCGCTTGGTATGCACAGCACTTTTTTCGCTGATGATATGCGAGAGATAGTACCTAACCGTGCCGAAGGATATAGAACATTTAAAGATAATGGATTAAAGCGTTATGAAACAAATATTTTTGTTGTGGGTGACGGTGGTCTATACACTACACTCGAAGATATGTTGATTTGGGATAATCACTTTTATACCCCGAAATTAGGTGATGCCCCTAACAAAATAATGACTCAATTTAATACACCAAATAGCCAACACTCCTACGAAAGCAACGGAATAACTTTTTATGCTAACGGGCAATATATCGAGCCAAATTATACGCTGCACAATGGCGGATGGATGGGCACAAGTACTAGTTATATTCGTAGACCCAAGGAGCAAGTAGCCTTTGTTGGTATGTGTAATAGCTCCTCACTCGATGCAAATGTTTTTACTTACGAAATACCGAAAATCCTAACTAAGCTGAAAATATGGGATGTTACTGACCCTGCAATTTTTTAGTCTCATTTTAGTTTTCAAAAAATAAAGGTTCATAGTAGCGGGCAACTAACAAGGCAATCAAGCGGGACTGCTAACAGCTTGGCTCGGTTCCGCTCCGCTACACAGTTTAGCCAAGCATTATCAGCCCCTTATTGGGGCGTTGTGGCTGTAGAATTACTCTTTTTTAAGAAAAACAGCTTGTTTTATGGGTTCCAAATGCATTACCTAATGCTTTAAAAACGCTTAGAGTTAATTACAGGAGCTCGTTTTTTAATTGAATTTGGCTGTTAGAGTAATTCTACAGCCTCGTTGTGGCTGTAGAATTAC
>NZ_JBISHB010000007.1:0-1317 GCF_045064175.1 Pseudoalteromonas sp. Ld20 | reverse complement strand
TCTTCGATAATGTTACGCCACTGCTCAAGGCTACGTGTTTTTCTCATGGCTATCTCCTAATTGAAATTAAGAAATAGCTTAATCGGTTTGATGAGCTATTGGCAGGTGCACTTTGCTAGACGCTTACAAAGTAGAGTCTTTATTATCTGAAGTTTTTGAAATGGAAGGTCTTTCTTACCACATAATTACCTCTCGAGCTAAAACAATTGAGAGTGTGAAAGGAAAAGTATCAAAAGATAAATATGATAAACCTAAAGAGCAAATCCAAGATTTTTCTGGAATTAGAATTATCACTTATGTGGAAGATGAAATAACGAAAATATGTGAAGTAATAGAAAAGTCATTTCAAATAGATCTTGCGAATAGTTCAAATAAAAGTGATGACTTAGGCATTGATAAAGTGGGATATAAATCAGTCCACTATATAGCAAGTTTAGATAAAAGCAGGTTAAAATTACCAGAATATAAACAGTATGAGGGTAAATGTTTTGAGATTCAAATTCGTACAATATTACAACATGCATGGGCAGAAATAGAGCACGATAAAAATTATAAGTTTACCGGCAAGTTGCCACCAGATATAGGCAGAAGGTTCAAAATATTGTCTGGCGTATTAGAAATGGCGGACAGAGAGTTTAATAATATTTCAAATGAAATTGATTTGATTTCGAAAGGTACTTTAGAAAGTACACAAAAAGGTGATTTTAATATACCTATAAGTTCAACTACGCTAACTCAATTCTTATCAACAAAATTTCCATCTATAGAAAAAAGTGGTTATAAACTCATCCCTGATACTGATGGGATTGTCATAGGTGAAATGGAAAGGTTCGGTTTAAACACATTAGAGGATTTTAATAATATAATCCCTAATGATTTTGACGAAACCTTCATTTCTGCAATTGATGAGGATGTATATGAATTTGGCTTAGTGAGAAGACTTTTAATCATTAATGATCATCACAAATACTTTACACAGGCAAACACTCAAAAATTTGATGTCTGGTCACCTACAGCAAATGATCAAAAGGAATATGGTTTTTTTAAACATTATGGTATTGACTGGGACGATATAGAACAAAATTTCAACGTGAAGATATGTGATGACGAAAGCTAACAAGTCATTAAAGCAGGACAAAAAACAGTTGGTTTTTGCTCGTGCCTCGCTTATTTTAACCAACTATTTTATTGCCTCTTAATGAGGCGTTAGTGCGTCAAGCGAAGCTTGATGCATCTTGCAGGGTGCAAGTCCCTGTCGGGTAAGGTTTAACTCACCACCCGTATCGAGTGTTGCGCCTATGGCGGAGCTGAATTTTT
>NZ_JBISHB010000006.1:0-3877 GCF_045064175.1 Pseudoalteromonas sp. Ld20 | reverse complement strand
AACGTGTATTCACCTTGCGCGTTTGTTTGCGTTGTCAGGTTAATGTCTGAACCGAAGATATCCTTACCCGTTAAGGTAATATCGACATTCGTTAATAACGTGTCGTTATCAGCAATGGTGCCATCTTGGTTTTCATCAAAATACACACGCCCTGAAATAGTCGCTGTATCGGGATTTTGCTCTGTAAAGTCAACAAGCTGGTTGTTTGTAGAAAGCGCAACGGTAACCGTATCTGTTAGATCAGAGCCTGCAATAGCACCCGAGCTATTACGCTCAACACCGTCTTTATAAAGCGCAGGTTGCGTTTGCGTTACGGTGTAACCATTATCATCTGAAGCAAATAAATCAGCGAACGTGTATTCACCTTGCGCGTTCGTTTGCGTCGTTAACGAGATTCTTGAACCGAAGATATTTTTACCCGTTAAGGTAATATCGACATTCGCTAATAACATGTCGTTACCTGCAATCGTGCCATCTTGGTTTTCATCAAAATACACACGCCCTGAAATAGTCGCTGTATCTGGATTTTGCTCTGTGAAGTCAATAAGCTGATTGCTTGTAGAAAGCATAACAATAACCGTATCTGTTAAATCAGAGCCTGCTATAGCACCCGAGCTGTTACGCTCTACACCGTCTTTATAAAGCTCAGGTTGCGTTTGCGTTACGGTGTAACCATTATCATCTGAAGCAAATAAATTCGCGAACGTGTATTCACCTTGCGCGCTTGTTTGCGTTGTCAGGTTAATGTCAGTTCCGAAGATGTCTTTACCTGTTAGGGCAATATCTACATTAGCTAATAACTTATCGTTGTCTGCAATCACACCGTCTTGATTTTCATCGAAGTACACACGCCCTGAAATAGTCGCTGTATCGGGATTTTGCTCTGTAAAGTCAACTAGCTGATTGCTTGTAGAAAGCGCAACGGTAACCGTATCTGTTAGATCAGAGCCTGCAATCATGCCTGTATTGTTACGCTCAACACCGTCTTTATAAAGCGCAGGTTGTGTTTGCGCCACGGTGTATCCATTGGCATCTGAGGCAAATAAATTCTCAAACGTGTATTCACCTTGCGCGCTTGTTTGCGTTGTCAGGTTAATGTCTGTTCCGAAGATATTCTTACCCGTTAAGATAATATCGACATTAGCTAATAACTTATCGTTGTCTGCAATCACACCGTCTTGATTTTCATCGAAGTACACACGGCCTGACACGCTTGCTGTATCTGGGTTTTGCTCTGTGAAGTCAACAAGCTCGTTGCTTGTCGTCAGCACAACAGTCACTGTATCCGTTAGATCAGAGCCTGCAATAGCACCCGAGCTATTACGCTCAACACCGTCTTTATAAAGCGCGGGTTGTGTTTGCGCCACGGTGTATCCATTGGCATCTGAGGCAAATAAATTATCAAACGTGTATTCACCTTGCGCGTTTGTTTGCGTTGTCAGGTTAATGTCAGTCCCGAAGATGTCTTTACCTATTAAGGTAATGTCTACATTGGCTAATAACGTGTCGTTACCTGTAATGGTGCCGTCTTGATTTTCATCGAAGTACACACGGCCTGAAATAGTCGCTGTATCTGGATTTTGCTCTGTAAAGTCAACTAGCTGATTGCTTGTTGAAAGCACAACGGCAACCGTATCCGTTAGATCAGAGCCTGCAATTACACCTGCATTGTTACGCTCAACACCGTCTTTATAAAGCGCAGGTTGCGTTTGCGTTACGGTATAACCACTAGCATCTGAAGCAAATAAATTCGCAAACGTGTATTCACCTTGCGCATTCGTTTGTGCGGTAAGGTTAATGTCTGAACCGAAGATATCCTTACCCGTTAAGGTAATATCGACATTAGCTAATAACTTATCGTTATCTGCAATCACACCGTCTTGATTTTCATCGAAGTACACACGGCCTGAAATAGTCACTGTATCGGGGTTCTGCTCTGTGAAGTCAACAAACTCGTTGTTGGTGGTCAGCACAACAGTCACTGTATCCGTTAGATCAGAGCCTGCAATTACACCTGCATTGTTACGCTCAACACCGTCTTTATAAAGCGCAGGTTGCGTCTGCGTTACTGTGTACCCATTGGCATCTGAGGCAAATAAATTAGCGAACGTGTATTCACCTTGCGCGTTTGTTTGCGTTGTCAGGTTAATGTCAGTCCCGAAGATGTCTTTACCTATTAAGGTAATGTCTACATTGGCTAGTAACTTGTCGTTATCAGCAATGGTGCCATCTTGGTTTGCATCAAAATACACACGCCCTGAAATAGTCGCTGTATCTGGGTTTTGCTCAGTAAAATCGACTAACTCATTATTGTTAGCCACTAACTGAACTGTGACCGAATCAGTTGTTTCAGAGCCTGCAATAGCACCCGATCTATTACGCTCAACACCATCTTTATAAAACGCGGGTTGAGTTTGCGTGACGTTATAACCGCTGGCATCTGAGGCAAATAAATCAGCGAAAACATATTCACCCTGCTCATTCGTTTGCGTTGTCAGGTTAATGTCAGTCCCGAAGATGTCTTTACCTATTAAGGTAATCGCTACGCCAGTAAGTAACTTATCGTTACCGGCAAGTGTACCGTCTTGGTTTTCATCGAAGTACACACGCCCTGAAATAGTCGCTGTATCGGGATTTTGCTCTGTAAAGTCAACTAGCTGATTGCTTGTAGAAAGCGCAACGGTAACCGTATCTGTTAGATCAGAGCCTGCAATAGCACCCGAGCTATTACGCTCAACACCGTCTTTATAAAGCGCGGGTTGTGTTTGCGCCATGGTGTACCCATTGGCATCTGAAGCAAATAAATCAGCGAACGTGTATTCACCTTGCGCGCTTGTTTGCGTTGTCAGGTTAATGTCAGTCCCGAAGATATCTTTACCTATTAAGGTAATCGCTACGCCAGCAAGTAACTTATCGTTATCAGCAATGGTGCCATCTTGGTTTGCATCAAAATACACACGCCCTGAAATAGTCGCTGTATCTGGGTTTTGCTCAGTAAAATCGACTAACTCATTATTGTTAGCCACTAACTGAACTGTGACCGAATCAGTTGTTTCAGAGCCTGCAATAGCACCCGATCTATTACGCTCAACACCATCTTTATAAAACGCGGGTTGAGTTTGCGTGACGTTATAACCGCTGGCATCTGAGGCAAATAAATCAGCGAAAACATATTCACCCTGCTCATTCGTTTGTGCGGTAAGGTTAATGTCTGAACCGAAGATATCCTTACCCGTTAAGGTAATGTCTACATTGGCTAATAACGTGTCGTTACCTGTAATGGTGCCGTCTTGATTTTCATCGAAGTACACACGGCCTGACACGCTTGCTGTATCTGGGTTTTGCTCTGTGAAGTCAACTAGCTGATTGCTAGTTGAAAGCGCAACGGTAACCGTATCTGTTACATCAGAGCCTGCAATCATGCCTGCACTATTACGCTCAACACCATCTTTATAAAGCGCGGGTTGGGTTTGCGTTACGGTATAACCGTTGGCATCTGAGGCAAATAAATCAGCGAACGTGTATTCACCTTGCGCGCTTGTTTGCGTTGTCAGGTTAATGTCAGTCCCGAAGATATCTTTACCTATTAAGGTAATCGCTACGCCAGCAAGTAACTTATCGTTATCAGCAATGGTGCCATCTTGGTTTGCATCAAAATACACACGCCCTGAAATAGTCGCTGTATCTGGATTTTGCTCTGTAAAGTCAACTAGCTGATTGCTTGTTGAAAGCACAACGGTAACCGTATCCGTTAGATCAGAGCCTGCAATAGAACCCGAGCTATTACGCTCAACACCGTCTTTATAAAGCGCAGGTTGCGTTTGCGTTACGGTGTAACCATTATCATCTGAAGCAAATAAATCAGCGAACGTGTATT
>NZ_JBISHB010000005.1:0-2328 GCF_045064175.1 Pseudoalteromonas sp. Ld20 | reverse complement strand
TTATTTGGAGGCATCATCTTCTGAAGAGCCGACTCTTTGCTTTGCGCTGAATAATGTTTCATTGTTACTCCACACCCTCTATTTAATGGTTAAATATTAAGCGCGACAACTAGTCTGACAGAGAGGGGAACCAATTGTGCCAAACTCTACTGGAGAGGTAACAGTATTTAATGGTGAGAGCTTCAAACCAGGTATTCAAGTATCAATTGTTCATAGAGTTGAAGCAACTGGTACTTTCCATTATTCAACACCAAATAGAATAGAAAGTATAACTTTTAACTACACAACTAACTAATTAACACCTTAGACTCCAAATTTAATCAAAGGAGTCTATTTTCGTTTAGAGGGTCAATAGTATGGATATACCTGATATCAAGAGAAGTTTGTTAAATGCGAGAAAAGCTTTTCCTCAGCCACAATCTGACCCCAAAAAAAGTAAGGATATAGAAATACATGCATCGGTTTCTTCATTATCGTCGAAATTAAGTAAGGCCAAAAGCTCTATTGATATTTCTAAATTAAGTCAGCAAAATTTATCTCTACATAAGGAAATACTCTCTTCAAATGCAAAAATAAATAGTGATGAGGTTGCCACAGCAAAATGGGAATTTGAACATTTATCCAAATCAAAACTTGAGACGATAGCATTAGACACAAGTAATACATTTAGCAGCTCAGAGAGAGTAGCTGCATATGAAAGATGGCACACACTTGATCAGCAAAACCTATCAAATCTAAAACGAGACAGCCTTAAATACGAAAGTAACGTTACCGCACTAGCATCATTTGAAGAATTACTATCATCTCATACGAACTCTTTTTCTTTTTTTAGTAAAGCGATGGTTTCCGATGAATATAGCTCACAAGCAACATCACAGTTTGAGTCTATTTTAGATGCACGGGATTTAGAAAAAAGCAAAAATATAAGCAGGTCTGAGCATTATTATGAAACTATGGTGATGGATATTTTTGGTGGTACTGAATCAGAAATTTTAAGCGGCACTGATGGGATGTCCTTATCTAACTTAATGCGAAGTTCTTATGAGTTTTTGACACAAGGAGATAGAGAACTATTAGCTAATATCTATGAATATGCTGATAATAATAATATAGATTTTAAGTATATACGTCAGTTTGCCAGTGATCTTGGTGGTTACAGAATGCATGACGATGGGAAGATACTTAATAATTTTAATAATGGCCACTTCAACGGTGAAGGATACCAGCTTGCTGTCAGCTTTACGGATAAAGATCAAGCTACGATAAATAATATCCTTGATAGTCAGAAAAAACTATCTTCATCTGATATAGATGAGGGGTTCATTTCGTTTATGACTGAGCCAGGCTTAAGTGCATTGTCTCATCGGGGTAGTTACCAATTTTTACAACATATGATAGAAATAAAAGCGAGAATAGAGCCAAGTCTTTCAACTGAAAATTTTAAGGTTTTTGAAGGCTTTTCAGGGGTTGATGATCGATATGTTATAACGACTTCTGATAAGCGGCTAATTAGGCCAGAACCTGATGTCATTTGTAAAAATGGTACCTGTGAAGTAACCGAAAAAGGTCTTAAAAACAATGTTACTTTAGAGGAAAATAAAGGCAATCCTATATTAGATCTTAAATCTAACTCAATAAGCTCCCTTTTAGAACTCAGAGTGAACAACACAACCGAAAATAACATTTTATTTCAATGGCTTGCTGATTGAAGTCAGATTTACTTTAACAATCTTGTAGGCTAAGACCACAATAAAGTATAACACCTGTTGCTTTTACAACAGCCGTACGGTTTTTAACTTTAAGAAATTGGCGAACAATTTGATAGCAAGTCTTTAATCGCGCATCTTTGGTGTAGTGTAGGAAAGTTTTGAATGTTGGCCAATTTTGCTCACAAGTAGCACATGATTAAAATAGATCATCAATTACATGTGATTTATATAAAGGGGTTAAGCTGCTTTAAAGGCGTATTTTGACCTCTGAGGAATTCGTGGTGTTCTTTTATGCCTTCAGGCTAAAGCATGACCTACAATAAAATACCTGCAAGTTGATTGTAAAACCGTCGGTCGTGATTTATCGCAACAGCCGATATATGAGGGTGTACTGCTTTCAGGTGAACGCCCGAGCGACACTCGCCACCTTGCTCGCTTTTTCACTTTCCTGCAGACGTAAAAAAGCCCGACTCAGTGAGTCGGGCTTTCTTTATTTGGAGCCTGGCGATGACCTACTTTCACATAACAAATGCTACACTATCATCGGCGCTGTTTCGTTTCACTACTGAGTTCGGCATGGGATCAGGTGGGTCCAAAACGCTATTGTCACCAAGCAAAT
>NZ_JBISHB010000004.1:0-25199 GCF_045064175.1 Pseudoalteromonas sp. Ld20 | reverse complement strand
AGGACCTCGAGCACGATATAGAGGAATAAGACTCAATGAATATGATTTAAATCGTACAGCCATGATCACTAATTTACATATATCACTGAAATTAGCTGCATGATTTTTAAACTATATGGTGCTCTAGGGCGTGTTGCGCTAGTGATTGGCAGCTTTTGCTGCATTAACTGAAGCCTGACTAGTCAAAAACTGAGTGAAACATGGATTGTGTGTTTCATCTTGTACACTGTAACCAAGACGGTTTAAGTGCTCGTTAAATATCTCATACTGACTTGGTTCAATTGCAAAACCAGCCAATACATTCCCCATAGAGCCACCATGGTTACGATAATGAAATAACGTAATATTCCAATTACAGCCCAAAGTATCTAAAAAGCGTGCCAATGCACCGGGATACTCAGGGAACTCAAAGCGCAGTAAACGCTCATGCATTTGCTCCGGTGCTTTACCGCCGACCATATAACGCACATGTAACTTTGCTAATTCATTATCTGATAAGTCGCAAAATTGGTAACCATTAGTTGCTAAATCACCTTTGAGTTCATCCAGCTCCTGCTGGCCTTGACGTAGTGCAATACCGACAAATATTTGCGCTTCGCCCGGGCCTGCATAACGGTAATTAAACTCTGTAATGGCACGCCCCCCCAATGAAGCGCAAAACTGCTTAAAGCTGCCTTTTTCTTCATTGATAGTAACGGCTAATAGCGCTTCATTTTTTTCTCCAAGCGCCGTGCGTTCAGCAACATAACGTAAGCGATCAAAGTTCAAATTAGCGCCAGACAATATAGCCGCTAAATGCAGGCCTTTATACCCCGTTTGTTGGCACCACTTTTTTAGCCCTGCCGTGGCTAATGCCCCTGAAGGCTCTGCAATAGCTCTGGTTGATACGAAAATGTCCTGCATCGCTGCACATATTTCATCGCCAGTTACTGTTACCACCTCATCACAAAATTTTTGCGCTAGACGAAAGGTTTCTTTACCTATAATTTTTACTGCTACGCCGTCTGCAAAGCTACCAACGCGCTCAAGCTCAACGGGCTCGCCAGCTTTAAGTGCCGCTTGCAAACACGCACTTTCGTCGGCTTCGACGCCAATAACCTTAATATCAGGACGTAATGACTTAATATAAACGGCCATACCAGCGAGCAATCCGCCACCGCCAACAGGAATAAACACCGCATCTAATTCATTAAGTTGCTGCATTAATTCTCGCGCTACTGTGCCTTGTCCAACAATAACATCAGGATCATCAAATGGAGGGACAAACACGCCATTTCGTTGTTCAGTTAATTCCAGTGCGTGTGCTTTTGCAGCATCAAAGTGATGACCATGTAATATCACTTCACCGCCAAGTGCGCGCACTGCATTAACTTTTATTTCAGGTGTAGTAAGCGGCATTACAATGGTCGCTTGATGGCCCAAATGTGACGCACTGAGCGCCACACCTTGAGCATGATTACCCGCAGAAGCGGTAATAACTACCGAGCCTTTTGGTAACTTTACTAGTTTGTTATACGCGCCGCGCAATTTAAACGAATAAACCGGTTGCTGATCTTCGCGCTTTAACCACACTTGATTACCAAGGCGAGTACTAAGCTCAGCCATGTCACTTACATCAGTGACCTTAGCCAGTGGCTCCATATTCGCTTGGATTATAGCGCGAAAATAATCGAGCTCTTGAGAAACCATAATTAGCTAAGCTCCTCCAGTTTGGCTAAGTCACGCACCGCACCTTTATCGGCACTAGTGGCAAGCAGCGCATACGCTTTTAACGCAGATGATACATAACGCTCACGATCCAGTGGTTTATACGCTTGCTTACCGCGCGCAAGTTGCTTTTCTTTACGTGCTTGCAGCTCTTCATCACTAATCGCTAATGTGATCTCACGGGTTGCGATATCAATAATGATTTTATCACCATTTTCAACATAGGCTATCGCGCCGCCACTAGCCGCTTCAGGTGAAACATGACCAATAGATAAACCAGATGTACCACCAGAGAAACGGCCATCAGTGATCAAAGCACACTTTTCAGCGAGGCCTTTTGATTTTAAATAACTGGTTGGGTAAAGCATTTCTTGCATACCTGGGCCACCTTTAGGTCCTTCGTAGCGAATTACTACGATGTCACCAGCTTTTACTTCATCATTTAATATACCGTCAACCGAATCATCTTGAGATTCATATACCACGGCGGTGCCTTCAAAATGCAGCATTTCATCAACCACACCCGCACTTTTAACAATACAGCCATTTTCGGCCAAATTACCCGACAATACTGCTAAGCCGCCGTCTTGACGAAATGCATGTTCAACACTGCGTATACAACCATGTTCACGGTCATTATCCCCTTCATCCCAACGGCACTCTTGGCTCATTGCTTTAGTAGTACGAATACCCGCAGGGCCTGCACGATAAAACTTTTGTGCAACTTCATTATTAGGATCTGTCGCATCCCATTTTTTAACCAGTTCACCCATCGTCATACCAGCAACATGATTAACCGATAAGTCTACTAAGCCCGCTTTGCCAAGCTCACGTACTATCGCCATCATGCCACCCGCTCTGTGCACATCTTCAATGTGGTACTCAGGAGTTGCTGGCGCAACTTTACATAAAAATGGCGTTTTACGAGATAATTCATCAATGTGCGACATATCAAAATCAACCCCAGCCTCTTGCGCCGCTGCAAGTAAATGCAATACGGTATTTGACGAGCCGCCCATGGCAATATCAACAACCATTGAATTCATAAAAGCCGTTTTGTTAGCAATCGCACGAGGCAATACATCGTGGTTATCTTTTTGATAATACTCACGGCATAAATCAACAATGCGTGCACCCGCTTCAACATACAATCGTTTACGATCTTTATGAGTAGCAAGCGTTGTACCATTACCAGGCAATGCTAAACCTATTGCTTCGAGTAAACAGTTCATTGAATTAGCCGTAAACATGCCTGAACATGAACCACACGTAGGGCAAGCCGAGCGCTCCACTTGCTCTGAGTCTGCATCGCTTACACTTGGATCCGCACCTTTGACCATGGCATCAACTAAATCTAGCTTAATATCAATATTCGCAAGTTTAGTTTTACCTGCTTCCATTGGCCCGCCAGAGACAAATATGACGGGGATGTTTAAACGCAGTGCTGCCAACATCATCCCTGGAGTGATTTTGTCGCAGTTTGAAATACAGATCATCGCATCAGCACAATGACCATTAACCATGTATTCAACTGAGTCAGCAATTAAGTCGCGTGAAGGCAATGAGTACAGCATGCCGCCGTGGCCCATCGCAATACCATCATCAATTGCAATTGTATTAAATTCTTTTGGCACACCACCCGCTTGAGTGATGGTTTCAGCCATCAATTCACTGAGTTGGTTAAGATGAACATGACCTGGCACAAATTGTGTGAACGAATTTACAACGGCGATAATCGGTTTGCCGAAATCAGAGTCAGTCATTCCTGTTGCACGCCATAATGCACGAGCACCTGCGCGCTTTCGTCCTTCCGTAGTTGTTGCACTTCTTAATTTAGCCATAGTTACCTCAGTGTTTGCAGCGACCAGCATTTAGGACGCTGACTTCCTCATTCTTAAATTTTTATTGTTAATTAGCACATGCCTATTAACGCTGTTGATTTTTTATAACAAGTTACATTGCTTGTTGTTGTAAATTTTCCAATGTCACATTTTTAACATCCACCAGCTTATTAAGCTGCGTGGTTAATAAATAAATAGGTTTATCACTGTCGACTGTCATTGCGACATGGTATTGGCCATCATCCATATTGAGTTGAAAATGGGTTAAATCAAAGCCACGATGACGCACAACGCGTAAAAAGCGTTCAACAGCGATACTTTGACTCTTTAAAGATACGGTTAAACTGTGTTTCATTTTGCACTCTCCGTCATCATTTCATCATTTGCAGCACCTGGTGGAACCAATGGCCATACATTTTCTTTATCATCAATACAGGCATGAACAATATAAGGACCTTTACTGCTTATTAGCGCGCTAATAGCATCATCAACTTGATTTGCGTGGGTAATTGTTTGCCCTGGGATACCAAATACAGCAGCCAGTTGCACAAAATCCGGATTGTCTGATAAATCGGTTTCGCTGTAGCGCCCTTCAAAAAACAGCTCTTGCCATTGACGAACCATCCCCAAACGTTGGTTATCAAGTATGAGTATTTTTACAGGTAAATTGTTACGGCGGATAGTCGCAAGCTCTTGAATGTTCATCATGATAGAACCATCGCCAGATACCGTGATTACAAAGTCATCTGGACGCGCTACTTGCGCGCCTATGGCGGCGGGCAAACCAAAGCCCATTGTACCCGCGCCACCACTGCTTAAATGGTTACTTGGATGACTAAATTTCATATGCTGCGCCACCCACATTTGGTGCTGACCCACATCGCAACACACCACACCTGTTTTTGGCATACGCTTACTAAGTTGGTTAAGTAAATACGGGGCGAATACTTTATCGCCTGGGTAGTCATAACGCCATGCATGCTCAATGCTCATTGCTTTAGTGTGATCACGCCATGCTTGCTCAGTCACAAAACACTCAAGTTGCGGTAATGATGTTTTTAAATCTGCAATTAATGACGCTCTAGCGGGTTTACGCTTACCCACTTCAGCGGCATCGATATCTAAATGGATTACTTTTGCTTTGGCTGCAAATTTACCTAAATTACCCGTCACACGGTCATCAAAGCGTGCGCCTATGCATACCAACACGTCACATTCTTGTACTGCAAAGTTAGCCGCTTGCCCGCCATGCATCCCAAGCATGCCCAGTTCATATTCGTACTCAGGCAATACACTACCCAGTGCTTTTAAGGTTGATACTGCTGGCATTTGCGTTTTATTTAAAAATTGCATTAACTCATTTTGCGCACCCGCCGCTTGAACACCGCCGCCAACATAGGCAACGGGGCGTTTTGCTTCGCTTAATAGCTGATTAGCTATAGCAACTTGATTTAAATCTAGTTCTGGAAGGTAATCATCAGCTGCTAACCAAGGTTTGAATGGCACTTGCGCCATTTGAATATCTTTAGGGATATCAACTAACACCGGACCTGGACGGCCACTTTGTGCCAAATGCATTGCTTCTTGGAGTATTTCAGCTAAATCTTCAGGGCGTTCCACCATATAACTGTGTTTAGTACATGACAGTGACATGCCCAGCACGTCTATCTCTTGGAATGCATCTGAACCGATTGCGGCTGTTGGTACTTGACCTGTGATAGCAAGTAGCGGCACCGAGTCCATCATTGCATCAGCCAGGGCGGTAATTAAGTTAGTAGCACCAGGGCCGGAGGTCGCAAAACAAACCCCTAACTTACCCGTGCTGCGAGCAAACCCGACAGCAGCAAAACCAGCCCCTTGCTCATGGCGAGTCAAATAATGCTTCACTGGCGCGCCGTACAACGCATCGTAAATTGGCATGATGGCTCCACCTGGGTAACCAAACACTTCATTTACGCCATGTTTGGCTAATAAATCGATTGTTAACTCTGCGCCTGTCATTAAATAACCCTCATTCCTCAGTGACATTTTAAAGCTCAATAACCTGTTCTAAACCCTGAAACTAAAAAGCCCCCCGACTGTTAAGGCGGGGGGCTTTATCAATGCTTCACTTTCTTAAAGCACTAAGTAGCCCCCGCGGTAATAATAATCACCACGACGTTAATTAGGACTAGGTTTAGTGCGTTTGTAAGCATGTAATAAATACCAAAAATTTGTTGAATTAGGCAAGGGTATCAATTCCCCCGCTGTCTTTTTATATTAGTACCGCGATGAGCAGCTCAAGTCAACCTTAAAATCAATCCAAAAAGAAGAGATTGACATCATTTAAAAGGTATAAAAATCCAACATAAACCAATAAATAGATTTATTTTTCCTATATTCGAAAGTATTGATATTTCATACCCCGTTATAACCAATTAACGGTTTGATTAATTTTTGTGACTGTTTCAATAAATTATTCTTTTTAAGCGACTAAATCAGTCTAATTCAAAAAACCAGAAAAAATACCACACCAGCAGCAACGTCTTCAGGTAAAGAGTAGTTTCTCCTCAGCGTTTCTTAAGTCTAATTAATTAATATAGCGAGGTTATGTTTACAGAGTATTGCTATGTTAGATTTAATTAAAAGATTACCCTCGCTTAAAGTTACGACCAATAATAAACATGTCTATTTTCACTGTAGCGCTAACGTATTTATTATAGTGCTAGCTTGTTACTACTGTTTAGTGATCAACATACCTTTTATAGAAGGTGCATTTACGGCAATTACTGCTTTAAA
This sequence comes from Pseudoalteromonas sp. Ld20, assembly GCF_045064175.1. Lineage (NCBI taxonomy): Bacteria > Pseudomonadati > Pseudomonadota > Gammaproteobacteria > Alteromonadales > Pseudoalteromonadaceae > Pseudoalteromonas > Pseudoalteromonas sp. Ld20. The sequence continues at coordinate 18,873 of NZ_JBISHB010000004.1, read as the reverse complement.
TTCATTTTCATGGTTATTTCTGCTGTCTGTACCACTTTTGTTAATGTGTTTGCTGGTGCTGTTTTTCTCACTGCTTTCCACTCGCTGGCTACTAAAGCCCGCCGCCTACATACTGTTAGTGATTTCTAGCGCCGCGCTATATGGCTCTGTTAATTACGGCGTGGTGTTTGATTATTCAATGATTCAAAACACTTTTGAAACCGACGGCAAAGAAGCAATGAGCTACTTAAATACCCAGCTCATTGGCTTTTTAATGTTGTTTTGCGCCATACCGCTATTTGTTTTGAATAAAGTGAAAATTAACTTCAATCGCCCACATCAAGAGCTACTCAGTCGTAGCAAGCTAGTTGCCGGCTGCTTAGTGCTCATCGCACTTGTGGTCGTTAATTTTTATGCTGATTACGCTGCAACTGGGCGTAATAATCGGATTCTGAAAAAAGAGCTCATTCCATTTCAATATTTAACGAGTAGCTATAAATATATCCGTGATCAATGGCTATACAAAGATATGCCATTTAAACAACTTGATACCAATCCACTATTAGTTAAACCAAGCCAAACACGCGTTACCGTGATTATGGTAGGCGAGACAGCCCGCGCTGAAAATTTTAGCTACCAAGGCTACCCTCGTAATACTAATCAATATACGCAACCGTTGGGCGTGCATTATTTTAATAATGTGGCTTCGTGTGGTACAGCTACCGCAGTGTCTGTTCCTTGCATGTTTTCAGCTCAGCCACACGCCGCATTTTCTCGTCGCGACACTGACAACCAACAAAATATACTTGACCTAGCTCAAAGTGCGGGAGCAGATGTACTGTGGATTGATAATAACAGCGGCTGTAAAGAGGTATGCAACCGTGTTACTACAATCAACAATGAAGCAATTAAAACCCCTAATAATGCTGCTTTTTGTCAACAAGCACATTGTTACGATGAAGCGCTAATTGCACCTTTACGACGCAAATTGGCAAACCTTAGCCACGCTAATACCGTTATTGTATTGCATATGATGGGCTCACATGGGCCTACGTATTTTCAGCGCTATCCTGAACAATTTAAACAATTTACCCCCACTTGTGATCGCAGTGATATTCAAAACTGCTCTAGCACACAATTAACGAATACATACGACAACACCATTGCCTATAGCGATTACGTAAATAGCTTGGCCATCGCACAACTAAATGCGCTCCCTGACAATATAGAAAAAAGCTTTTTATATATTTCTGATCATGGTGAGTCTCTAGGTGAAAATGGTGCGTATCTGCATGGTTTTCCATATCGCTTTGCCCCTAGCGGCCAAACTCATGTTCCTCTTTATATTTGGGCTGATCATACAAATCAAGGCATTACAAATACATGTATAGCGCAAGCAAACCCAACGCAAAGCCTTTCTCATGACAATATTTTTCATACCTTAGTGAATTTAATCGGCATTAACACTCTCACTTACCAACAAAATTTAGATGTACTTGCCCATTGCCAGCCAATCACCCAACTTAAACATCACAGCGAAGTAATCTTATGAATAATAAAACAGTGATAAAACGCCACGGACTAATGCGCCTTATATTTACCTTACGCCATACTTTTAATGGCTTAAAATGGATGAGTAAACACGAGGCCGCATTTCGCCAAGAGCTCATGCTATTTAGCCTGCTAGGACTGTACTTATGGCTTCAAACGATCCCGCTATCAGATAAGTTACTATTAGCTGCCAGCCTTTTATTTGTGTTGTTTGCAGAGCTCGTTAATACCGCAGTTGAAGTGGTAGTCGATCGCATTGGGACTGAGCACCATGAGCTGTCAGGACTCGCCAAAGACATCGCTTCTGCGAGTGTATTTATTGCCATGCTTATTTGCGCTGCAATTTGGTGGGCACTATTATGGGCTTAGTTAATCAAACCGCGTTTACAGCATTTAAAAATCGTCTTGGTCCATACTGGGTATTACTGGTGTTTTTTGCTTTATCGCTCTGTATCCTCACACTCGCTCGCTTTAGTCTGAGCATATGGCAAGGCGAAAGAGTTTTTAGCTCCCACGCGTGGATGTCTATTTTTATAGGTGGTTTACGGGTTGATATCGCGACCTTAAGTTATATTTTAATGCCTGCATTATTACTTATTATTGCCAGTACTTTATTCTCCAGAGAACATGTTATTCGCGTTATCATTAAATACTATTTAGTATTCATGGCCGCTTTATTAATCTTTTTTGAAGTGATCACACCAACCTTTATTAACGAATACGACTTACGTCCAAACCGCTTATTTATTGAGTACCTCATTTACCCTAAAGAAGTCTCAAAAATGATTTTTTCAGGTTATAAAATTGAAGTATTTATCACTTTACTCGTGTTGGTTTTAGGCGTGAAGCTAGCCACTAAAATTTTTTCAAGTCAATGGCGTAGTCAAAGTAAACTCTCAGCTATAACGCATACACTCCTAATTGTAAGCTTATTGTGCTTAACTGTATTAGGTGCACGAAACTCGTTAGGGCACCGCCCACTTAACCCTGCGATGGTCGCATTTTCCACTGATCATTTATTAAATGACCTGACATTAAACTCACTGTATAGCGTCGCCTTTGCAATTAAACAATTAGGCAATGAAAAATCCAGCCAAGATTACTACGGCACAATACCTGAACCAGAGTTACTCAATTTAGTCAGAGCAGCAATGCAAAACGAATCTGCATTATTTAACGATACAACAGCACCAACAAAAACCTTTCATAGCGCTAGCAACCAAGGCAAAGCAAAGAATTTGGTGATCATTTTACAAGAAAGTTTAGGTGCACGTTACGTGGGGACATTAGGTGGCTTACCACTGACACCAAATATTGACGCGCTCTATCAACAAGGTTGGGGGTTTGATAATTTGTACGCCACTGGCACTCGTTCCGTCAGAGGCATTGAAGCTGTGATCACCGGCTTTGTGCCAACCCCTTCACGTGCCGTTGTCAAATTAGATAAATCACAACGAGACTTTTTCACTATCGCTGATTTTCTTGCCAAGCGGGATTACCACACACAGTTTATTTACGGCGGTGAAAGTCATTTCGATAATATGCAAAGCTTCTTTTTAGGTAATGGTTTTAAGCAGATTATTGATAGTGATGACTTTGCTAATATTGACTTTAATGGCTCGTGGGGTGCCTCAGATGAAGATCTATTTAACCAAGCCGATATAGAATTAAATAAATTGCAGCAACAGAATAAGCCATTTTTTAGTTTAATTTTTTCAAGCTCAAACCACAGCCCTTATGAATTTCCTGATGGTAAAATCACTTTATACGATAACCAAAAGCAAACTCGCAATAATGCCGCTAAATATGCAGATTACGCATTAGGCACTTTTATTGAAAAGGCAAAAAAATCACGCTACTGGGAAGATACCATCTTTATTGTTATTGCTGATCATGACTCACGTGTTTCTGGCGCAAGCCTTGTGCCTATCGATCACTTTCGTATTCCTGCTGTTATTTTTGGTAATGGCATTACCGCTAAACGCGACCACCAGCTAGCAAGTCAATTAGATATCCCAGTGACACTGTTATCACTTATTGGTGCCAGTGGCGAACACCCAATGATAGGTCATGACCTATCGCAAACAATGCACTCAGATAAACATCGCGCGATAATGCAGTACGATAAAAACTTTGCTTATATGCAAGGCAATAAAGTCGTCATATTACAACCACAAAAACCAGCTACAACGTACACTTACACACAAAATAAACTGGTGCCGACTAGCAATGATCCAATAATGGTCAAACAAGCGTTAGCTCACGCTAATTTAGGCAACCTTGCCTACCAAAAAGGTTGGTATCATTAATTTAAGCAGCTTGCTACAGTTAAAAGCTAAAGATTATGTTTTATAAAAGCTAACAGCATGAAAATACTAATAATCGAAGATTCAGAGCCGCTAAGGCGCAGCCTTCTCGTGGGGCTAAACAATTTAGGCTTTACCGTGGATGAAAGCGGCGATGGCTCTGAAGGTTTGAGTATGGCGCTATCAAGTGATTATGACTTAATCATACTCGATTTAATGCTACCCAGTGTTGATGGTATGAGCATATTACAAGCGCTAAGGAGTACGCCCAGCCAAACACGGGTATTAATTCTCTCAGCACGCAGTGAAGCGCACGATAAAATAAATGGCTTAATGAAAGGCGCTGATGATTACCTCACTAAGCCATTCTCGTTTGAAGAGCTGCATGCTCGAGTGCTTGCGTTGTCACGTAGAGGGCAACTACAAAGCCAACAAAATACATTACGTGTTGGTGACTGCGTATTAGACTTGAGTTTAAAAACGTTTAATTATCAGCAGCAGTCAGTCAATATCACTCGTAATGAATACAAAATTATCGAGTGTTTATTTAGCGCAAAAGACAGAGTCCTTGGGCTTGAAATGATCAGCGAAGCCGTCGTTGGGCAATTTGATATGCTCTCAAAAAACGCGCTAGAGGCGCATATTTCAGCCGTTCGTAAAAAAGTGCGTCTATTAGGCGGCGAACTACCAATAAAAAATAAACGTGGATTTGGCTATGTCGCCTCAGAAAATTAAAATTCATTCAATTAAACGTAAACTCGTAAATAATATCAGTGCGGTTATATCCGTTATTTTAGTCACTATTTTTTTAACCGTGGATTTAAGCGTTGATGGCTGGGTTGAAGATCAATTTAATCAATCTCTTTCAAATAAATCGAACTATTTAAAAACATTGGTTGAGGACGATAACGGCATACTAGAGTTTGATTTTGCAGGTGAGTTTATGTCTGAATACGAACAAGCTAATGCCACAGAGTTTTATCAACTATGGCATGAGCAACGTACTTTTGAAAAATCAGATTCATTAGCGTTATACCCATCCGTTGAACTGCCTAATTTAGACATTCCAATCAACGAGTTTAAAATTATTGATTACGTATTACCTAATGGTGAAAGCGGTCGCGCCATGATCAGCCATTTTATTGCTCAAAAAGATGACGATCTCCCCCAAGATAATAATCACTTTATGACAATGACATTAACGATTGCAGCGCCTACCGCCGCTTTAAATAAAGTACTGATTATTATTGATGTGGTGTTTGTACTCACCTGTATTATTGCTGTTTTTGGGGTGCGCTATTTAGTCACGCGCATTGTAAGTCGAGGGCTTTATCCGCTAAATAACTTAAATGAACAAATTAAGTTATTGGATATTACCGGTGCATCACAAACAATAAAAAGTGATTTTCCTGTAGAGGAAATTGAGCCGATACGTAACGAGCTCAATAAATTTATTACCACCAACCAGCAGCTGTATCAAAATGAAAAACGCCTCACAAGCGATATAGCCCACGAGTTAAAAACACCTATTGCTGAATTAATAAGCTTATCTGAAGTCGCACTGCGTTATCCTAACGATGAACGAATTAGCGCCACTTATACCAGTGATATACTGGCGATTTCGGTGCGAATGAAAGCCATTGTAAATAACTTATTGTTATTACAACGCGCTGGAAGCAGTTCGATAGAGCTAACCAAAGAAATCATCACTCTGGCTGATTTTATTCAACAAACCTGTAACGAATTAAATTTTAAACACCCAAACATTAAGCAGCGTTTAAATCTTACAGTTGTACCGACAGCTCGCGTTGTCGCTGATCGGTTTTGTTTGCATACTATTTTATTAAATTTACTCGATAATGCCTTATTCTATGGCTTAACCACTGATCCTATCAACTTACACGTTGAGCAATCACCTGATAATACAACAATCACCTTATGTAATACCTTGGTAACACCTTTAACGGCTCAGCAGCTGGAAGCTATTTTTGATCCCTTGTACCAACTTGATAGTTCAAGAACAAATAACCAACGCCATGGCTTAGGATTAGCGATAGTTAAAAGCATTTGTACACTTAATAAATTTACTATCAAAGCAGAAAATAAACCAGACTCCCGCTTAGCCCTAATTTTAATATTACCCAATTAAACATATTGGTTTAAGATGAACGCATACCTAAACAATAAGGACAATTATGAATTTTACACAGCGTATTAGCAGCTACTTTATTTTATCTCTTTTACTGTGTGCCAGTTTTGCCAGCCATAGTGAGCCTGGCCTTTGGAAAATAGAAAAAAACGGCATTAACTCTTACCTTTTTGGCACCGTGCATGTAGGTGATACCTCCATGAAAGGACTTCCTAAAAAAGTTATCAAAGCAATTGATGCCAGCGAAAAAGTAATTGTAGAAGTTGATATCAGCGCTATTAGCCCAATCGAAATGCAGCGCCGTTCAATGCCTTTTATGATGCTTAAAAATGGTAAAACACTACAGTCAGAGCTCTCTGAACATAACTACAAAAAGCTCAAAGAATACTTCGCCAAAAAGTCGATTGATATTGCAATGTTTAACAACTTAGCACCGTGGGCCGTTATGGTCACTATGATGCAAATTGAATTTCAAAATGCTGGATTCTCAGATCAAAATGGCATTGATAAGCAAGTACTTGCTTACTCTAAAAGCAATGGCATTGCTATTGGTGAGCTAGAAACCCTTGAGTATCAAATGGAAATGTTTAATCACATGTCTTTATTAAGCAATGAAATGATTGAAGAAACATTTGAGCAACTCGCTGATGTTGAAACTTACTTTATTACCTTAGTAAATGCGTGGAAAAATGGCGATATGACAACGTTAACCAAGTATTACAATGAAAGCTTTGATGACAGCAGCTACGGCGAAATCAGTGAACAGGTCATGCTCATTGAGCGCAACAACAACTGGGTGAAGGAACTCACTCCTCGTATTGGTAAAGAAAAGCTATTCATTGCAGTCGGCGCACTGCATTTACCAGAGCAACACGGTTTATTAAAGCAATTTAAAGATCACGGTTTTACCGTCACTCGACTGTAAGCAACCACGGATAAACAATCCAGCCGCTTGGTTATTAATAGCCAAGCGGGCTGCTTTAACTTCAATACCGATTTGATTACACATTTAAACATACCAATAATAAGCGCTAAATTACCCTCACTTACTTCTCATTCTTTCCTCTTTGCGCAAAAAAAATTAAGCGAATTATTTTCAAAAAGATTAATAGGCGCTGCGCTTAAGAGGTAAAACCTAAGTTAGTATGTTAGGTAACTAAAAGTCAGGGATTGGCGTAGGTCGTGCTTTAGCGCGTAAAATACAATAACTAAAAACTGTCGCCATAAATGACGACCTACCGGATGAGCATTCTTTCCTCTTTATGCAAAAAAATTTAAGCAATTATTTTCAAAAAGATTAATAGGCGCTGCGCTTTAGAGGAAGTGAACGAATTTGTTTATTGATTTAGAATTGACCATCATTGTATAAAGCGGCCAAAAAGACTACTAGCGCCTATCGACTGGTTAAGGCTTATATCTATTAGGCATTCTGACTAGTATAAACCTCTCAATTCATAGCCTAATTGTTCATGCAACTTTTCATAAATATCTGAATAAGCAACATAATGTGTTTCAGCATCGCATTCATTTTTAGACCTATTACACTTGGTTGCTGCTGTTTGTAGTTCATCTAATTTATTGCGTAGTTTGTCGTTTGATACACGCTGAATTAAAATTGATTTTTTTGAATTCAACTCAAATAATTGTTCATCTAAATTTTCAGGAATATGCTCTTTCCATTCACAAGTTAAGTCGTAAATGTTCATTTTTGATCGATATGAGCGAGAACAGGTGAGAATATATTTTCGAATTTCAATTTGTAATTCAAGTAACGTTTCTCTTTGGAATACTCTTGCACGTTCTTCTCGATCTTGAATTTTGGTGTTTCTTGAAGTTTTATATGTAATCTAATTTGTCATCGCGGTAGTAGCAATACTTGCTGTAACCCCTACAAGCATACCAGCAAACCCCCAAGTCATTGCATCCATAGTAGCTCCATGTGATATATCTAACAATTCAATCAAAGACCCTTTCTCTTTTAGACAAAAGGCGCGTACCCTTATATACATTACTCATTAATAACAAATTATGTAACTGTTTACTATCCATATACTTTAAGCCAGTTTATTTTTATTGATTGAGAAGTAAGTGTATTTCCCTCATTGCTTGGTTTGGAAGGAAACCAAGCGATACGACTTATGCCTGTAAATTTAATGCCGAGTAGCTTTGGCTTTTCCTAATGCCTAGCATCTAGAACCTTTTCTTTGCTAGTAAAATAATAGAGTTGCTGTAATTGCGGATTTTCCGGCGCCATTACCACCTAATAATACCCAATGTTCACCACTGTTTACTTGCCAGCTTATATCTTTCAGCAGGTAACCATCTCGCTCTTCAGCGCCTAACCGAGCTGTAATATTTTGCAGTTGAATTGATTGCACTAAATGATCCTCTACGTTATTTAACCTGAAAATACATGACTTTGATAAAGATAACTACTGATGGTAAAAATTAATTTAAACCTTTTTAAACCTTTTTAAACGTCACTGCGTCTAACTTATAAACCAACTAATAATGAGCAATACTATGAACAATTTTTTACTTTTCACAGCCGCCAGCGCACTATTAACAACCAGCGTTTTTGCTCATGCTGAGCCACATATTGAGCAAACATTTAATATTTCAGGGCAACAGCAGTTGGATATTAATGTCCCTGTTGGCAGTTTAGAACTGACGACTCACCAAGGCTCTAATGTTAAAGTATCGATAGAGTTTAAAGCTAAAAACAATAACGGATTCAAATCTGAGATTGATCTTGAAAGTATCACGTTAGATCATCAACAAAACGCCAATAAATTAAGCCTAAATGTAGATAATGACGACATCCAACAAAAGTGGGTTGTTAGTTTACCAACGAGCATGGCTATTGATTTAGAGCTTGGCGTGGGCGATATTGAAGTCAATGATTTTGCTAACTCAGCCGATATTGACGTAGGTGTTGGTGCGGTGCGTATTCGCAGCGAACTTGATGATTACAAACGTATTGAACTTGATAGTGGTGTGGGCGACACGCGTGTATCTAACATGAAAAATGATGCTCAGCATACCCGTAAAATGGTAAGTTCTGAAACACTATACCGTGGTAATGGTCAATATTCTATTAATGTTGAAGTGGGCGTAGGTGATATTAAAATCACTCGCTAACCTTGTCAGCAAATAAATAGTTTAGCCCTTAACAGCTTCAATAAGGGCTTTTTTAATATACTCAGCATTAATCGGTTTATATACATGATTATTGACGCCTAATTCATAGGTCTTCTCTAAATCAGCGGTTGAGGTATTTGCAGTGACGACAATAATAGGCACTTGCGATTTTAATTCTTGACGAATAACCTTAATCGCCTGAAAACCATCCATTACGGGCATATTTAAGTCCATAAAAATTAAATCGTACTGAGATTCAGTTACTTTATCCGTTGCAATTAAACCATTTTCAGCCATGTCATAAGTGTAATTTAACTCTGCCAAAATACGCCCTAATATCATTGCATTAAGTGGGTTATCTTCAACAACTAGGCAATGTAAATTTACTGGTAATTGAGTTTCATCACCGGCATTTGCGACTTTAACAGGTAACACCACATGCACTTTTGCACCGTAAGGTTTGTTACTTAAAAATTCGATATCTCCTTGCTGTGCCGAAACTATATTCTGCACGCGAGAGAGCCCCATTTGCAGGCCTTGAAAGTGATTTTGTTGCGTCTCATTTTGTAAAAAAAACGCTGGTGAATCCCCTAAAAATCCCGTCCCGGTATCACTTACTGTTAAATGCAGTTGCTGCATTTTATGTATGGATGCAGATACCGTTATATTGCCTTTATCTGTAAATTTGATCGCATTGCTCAGTAACTCGCCAACCAATTGCTGCAAACGGGGATGATCCAACTCCACATCACAGTCAAGCTCTGGCGATAAATTTATAAATAAAGCGAGTTGCTTTTGTGTGCAAGCAAATTGATACGAATTAACCACCGACTGTAAGATATCTAATACATTCGCACGAGACAATTTGAGTTGCCACAAACCTTTATTTATCAACTGGGCTTCATGTAACTCATCTAACATATTGATAAGGCGATTAGCGCAGTATTGCGCTTGTTGTTTTACAGCCTGTTGCGCTGTGTTAACTTCTAGCTCATCAATTGCATGCATCAACCCTTGTAATGGGGTTCTAAATTCATGACTGGTACGCGCAATGAACCGTTCCTTGTTTTGGCTGATTTGTTCTGCATATTTTTTTTGTTGTTGGTATTTATTTAATGTTGCGATTATTTGACGTTCCATTGGCTGAAAAATAAATTTCAATTCAATCATCAATAGCAGTAATGTTAGTAGCCAAAAAGAGAGCTCTAAATAAGATATTAGCGCTACTTTGTGAGTCGTTTGTTGCTCAAACAAAGTAACTGCGTCGTCTAGTTTAGTTAGTAGTAATTCAGCTTCATCAAGGCTAAAAATATGCAGATTAGCAATATTCGATTCTGACTGTTTTAATATTTGTTGCGCAGTAAGAATATACTGCTCACTTTGTATTGCGAGCATATCAGGCATCGAAAAATAATGATCTTCCAACTCTGTATTTAGATAAAGATAATGACCTTGCTGATCTTGTTTCGTTAAAAATTGGTGACCTTGTTGAAACTCAGTAACTGCATTTTCAAGGGCCTCTTTGTATTTGGGATGCTGTTGTAGCTTATGACTGTCATTTATTATATTGCTATACCAAGCAATTTTTTGTGAGAGCATACGCTGTTTACCTGCAATGTTAATCACCAGTGATTCATCTTTTTGTATTGCAAATAAATACTGCATCAGCAATGCGGCTGCAGTACTGAGTATAGCTATCGCTAGTAATGCCCAGCGGTAACGTGATCGAATATTAGCAATTATCTGTAACATTGCGGGCTCATCTCTTTTTGTCTAAGTGTAGACTACCAATGATAAACAACCACCATTTTACTGTGTATTGTCACTTTAAAGCCTCCCCTTAAAGTGACGCAAATGTTTTAAATTAGCGGTTCTCTAAACGATTATAATCAAACAGTCCATATTCAATCCCTCGATATTGTTTTGCTACTTTGTGCAAAATATCACTGTACAGCCAAAACTCAGGGTTGGTACGACGAATTCCAAACCGGCTTTTTAAAGAGCGATAGTCAGCCTCAACTTGCATCATTGGGAGTAACTGCGCAAATTCAGTCACTTGGTCTTGGTTATTCAAATACCAAATTGCTTCAGGGTAATCACCAATAAAACCAGGCACAATTGTTATTGTGTCTTCGGCAAATGCACGTTGTCCATCTTCATTCAATAAACTCGATATATTAAAGTGTGCATTGTGGTGAATCAAAGTATACGCTTGATGCTCGCCATCTGTTTCTTTTACTAAAACATATGAGACTTGTGGTAATAAATTAATTGCTTTAGCCGGCATTGCGTTCAATTGTTGTAATGGCTCTGGCACTTGGGTGTAATCAAACCGAGGGCTTAATATTGGCTTTAAGGTACTTTTAATTAGCTTATATAATTCATGTTGTTGATCGTTTGTGTTGTACGTAATACCCGTTGGCTGACTAAACTCATCGCCACTTTTAAAGAAGTTGGTTAAACTTGTTGGCGATTTACGATACCAATTAGCTTTTAATTCTTGGCGCTGTTGTTTAGGTAATAATGCTAGAAAGTTTTGCTCTCCCTCTAGGCGTAAAAAGTCCATATACAAACGAGTAAGTAATTGATGACCAACATTTCCATATACATCAAAGCCTGCAACTAACAAGTAATGAATACGTTCAAATAACGCATAATCAAGCACCCACATTGTTTTTGGTTCTTGCCCTATTAAACCTTTAACGACGGTCGCACTATCGAAATGACGAAAAATTGTTAATGCAGCATTGTTATTGGTATTTTCACCACGCCACAGTAGATCGGTCGTTAAATGTTCGCCATTTTTAAACATTTTATTTGCTAATTTAACCTTTGCTTCTAAGTAAGTACTCTGGCGGTTCGCGTATTTAACCCAACTTGAAATTGGTAATGCATTACTTTCTTCAGCTGCAGGCAGTGCAAGCGCATCTTCATGCTGTAGCAGCATGTGCCCAACCTCTGGCGTGGCAACTTTATCAGGATCTGCAAACGCGACCCAAAAATGATCGTTAATAACATTTAACGCTATTTGACCACGACATACAGGCCCTTTAATAAATCCCATTATAATAAGTTCAGCTTCATCAAGCATAAACTGGTATTTAGATTTTACAGGCATTAAAGCAAATACTTTAAACGGGTTTGATGCGATCTCAGGTTTATAACTAGGCATTGCTGTTACGGTATAATCAGGTTCAATAAACTGCGTATATAAACGGGCAAGCTTTGCGTCATCTAATGCTAAAGGTAAATGGGTTTTTGCTAGAATAGTTGATCGCTCGTGCATTAAACGGTAATAAACGCGATCTACTTTAGGGTCATCGTAGGGGCGACGTGTACTAATCAATTTAATATCTTCACCCGGCGGGGTACTGGAACGCACTAACTTAAAAAAACTTTTATTGTCGTCTTTACTGAAGTAAATATTTGCTAAATACCAGTGTTCAAAAATATAACGCGCAGTCAGTTGGTACTTTAAACTATCTTGGTTTAAAAACTGTTCCCACCGTAAAACCTGCGCCAGCGCTACTTTATCCGGCGCTGGGATATGCGCTACTTTTCCGCCTTCTTTTAGCCACTTTTCTAAGTGTTTAAATTCAGTTTGCGTTATCCCTGGTAATCCATAAGGCATACCAGCATGAGGTTGAGCTTTTGCAAAACGATCAAACTCGCCCATTGTCGTACAGCTCTGTTTGCGATCAAGAGAAAAATCAAATTCCTTACCTAGTACTCCTTCTTTCGGTAACGGTGAGCTCATTTTTAAAAGCAAACTATTATACAGCACACTCCCCGCTAAGTTGGCTTGCTCAGTTTGCGCACGCTCGTTCAATACAGGGGTAAAGTTTTTTTCACGCCACTGCTGCGTATCCGTTGCATCAAAAAGCAATCGACTTGGGTTCAAGGCTAATAAACGCGTGCCATCGTAAACAAGGTCTTTACTTAAGCCTCTATCAATACCTTCTGGCGATGAAAGTTTTAATTGGCAAGGCGCATCATAACAACCATGGCACACTACGCAGCGCGTATCTAATAATGGTTTTACATGCTGCAGAAATTCAGCTCCGCTGCCTGTGTTATGTGCAACTATTCGTGGTTGAATCTGTTCTTGGCCAAATATTTCATCGTAATGCGCAGCGCCTAAATAGGCGCAGCCACTCATTACTATTACCAAAAAGCTTACTAATAGAGACTTCTTCATTTTTTACTCGTCCTCATCCCCAAGATCAAACGTCGGCATCATATCCATTTGCGGTGATACAAATGTTTGCCCTGAATCCGTATCAAGCATCGCGCTCAATAGTGGACCGTGCGTTAACGTTAATTGGGCTTGATGTTCGTGGTTAAGTAAGTCTAAAAATAAAGGCGAGCTTGCCTCTAGTTGATAATCAGTAATGCTAATGCCAATACTGCTGTCTTCGCCCGGGTTTTGACACAGCTGGGCTAATACTGTTTCGTCTAATACCACTGTTAACAGTAAGTCGGGGGTTTCTAAATCGCGTGAATTTAACGTGTCATCAAAAAGGAATAACGGGAGGGTTAAATTACTGTTTTGCTCAAGTTCCATGCTCTGCTCTCAAATACTAAAATCGTTGATATGCCAGCATTATAGCAAAAATAATTTATTTAAAGTAAAACTGGCTTTCGATAAAGGAGCCAGTTTTATTTGTTATTGCGCGGTGCTTACCATGGCAAGGTCTCACCATTTGAGTGCCAAAAGCCTCCCGTATTCGTTATGTTTAATTCATTAATCCGCAGTATTAAACGCCCTGCTGCATCCTCAGGAGAAATATCACCTGCAAAATTAACCATTTGTGTTTGTACAAAACCGGGATGAAATAGCCCAACGGCAATTTTCTTGCCTTTCAATTCATGCGCCAAGCTTACTGATGCAGCATTTAGTGCAGCCTTTGACATTCGATAACCTATGTAACCACCCGAGCCGTTATCAGCAATTGAGCCCATACGACTGGTTATCATCGCTACTTTTGCATCAACACTAAGGCAGTTAAGCAACGCATGAGTTACTCTGATTGGTGCAACTGCATTTATCGCTATTTGTTGGTTAATTGTATCAAAATCAATATCAGCTAGAGTTTCATTGTGGAAAACACCTGCATTATTTATCAACACATCAACTTTTTGGCCCTCTAGTTGGTTGCCAAGCGTTTCTATATCAGCTGAATTAGCAACATCTATATTACTGATCACATTTACACCCAAAGCTTTAAGCTCGGCAGTTGGGCTTCGGACCACGGCTGTTACTGCATACCCGAGTGCCAAATATTGCTGACATAAATTAAGACCTATACCGCGGTTTGCGCCTGTGATTACTACGTGCTTTGTCATACGTTTGCTCCAATAAACAATCAATAGGTAAGACTTTGGGGCAAATATAAATAAAAAAAGCACCATGGTGCTTTTTAATAAATTAGATGAGGGTCTACTTACCCTGCGGGGTTGAAATTTGTTCAATCTAGGGGCGATTTAATCGCGGCGCGAGGTTTGGAATCGAGTGAGCTCGATAACTGCTCCTGCGTTATTCTACTGGCTCACATCCATGTCAGAATAAGTAAGAATCGAGCAAAGCTTGTGCGTCCTGCTCACGCCCCTTACTTACCCCCATGTAGGTAAATAGCCCCGAGTCAGAACCCTTTGGGCAGCGCGTGTTTGGCATTTATGCTGCGTTATCGCCTATTTATGGGAAACAGCACACCATAGGCGCTGCTTTGCCTAAAAACCAAACACACAGCAGCAAATTTAACCTCAAAAGATAAACATACCCTACCTTTACTTTATATCATCCGTTGTGGAGGTAATAATCGAAAACACTGCCCCTTGCGGATCTGTGATCACACTAAACCGACCAACGTCAGGAATATCTGTCGGTGGGACACATATTTCTCCTCCGAGTTGCTGTGCGTTTAATGCATAGCTATCACAGTCATCTACAGCTAAATAAATCATCCAGTGCGCTGGAATTTCCGCAGGCCATTCGTCTGTCATTTCAAGCATACCAGCTACAGGCTTACCATCGACTTTAAACAAAGTATAATCCATGTTTTCCATAGGTGTTATTTCACTTTCCCAGCCTAATAATTGACAATAAAAAGCGCGACTTTTTTCACTATTTCTAGTGGCTAATTCATGCCAATATGGCGTATTTAATTCACCTAATCGCTTACTCCCTTTATGCTGATTACCTTGCCAAAGAGCAAAAAGCGCACCTCCGGGTTCGTTTAATAGCACCATACGGCCAGCATCCATTACATCATGGGGGCCAGCAATAATTTCTGCACCGAGTAACTTTGCTTGCTCTGCCACGCTATCAATATTATCGACGGCTATATACGCCAACCAATGGCTTGGTATATCTGATTGGGCTTGATCCACAGGCATTTGGTACATTGCAGCCACGTCATCACCTTGCTTTTGTAGCATGGTGTAATAAAGATCGTCGCCTATAGGTTGATCATCTGCTCCCCAGCCAAATAGCTCAGTGTAAAATGCTTTACCGTTCTTCCAATCAGATGTGCACAATTCTGACCAACAGAAAACACCGTGTGGATGGTTTGTTATTTTATCGCTCATAGTTTTCTCACTCGTGTTATACATATATTAAAGTTAAAGGAGAAAGCTATATTTGCCAACTTTTTATCACCTTTCCTATTTCGCCACTTTAATAGCCACGACATAAACACACAATTAATTATATTAATCACAACAGTTTAGTAAGAAACATTAGAATTAAATTGGTTTCACCTCATTTTCTGCGTAATTCTCGAGATTGATAAAATAAGTAAATGAATGTATAAATACGAACGATTTTTACTACCCATAACAAATAGCGGAATTATTGTGACCTTTAAATATTATTTACCTTTTCTATTAACGCCTTTAGCTACACTTGCTAATCCTCAAACAGATATTGAACGGATCACAGTATCAACAACACGTAGTACGGCACCGGTAAGTACCGTTCCTGCTACCATTAATGTTATTAGCAGTGAAGATATTGCAAAACAACTTGCGCATACCCAAGATTTATCACAAATTCTAGGTAATTTGTTACCTAGTTTTTCACCAAGTCGCCAAAAAATGACTTCTTCTGGTGAGACATTGCGTGGCCGTGAACCGCTCTACATGATTGATGGCGTACCTCAATCAAACCCGCTAAGAAATGGTTCGCGTGATGGTAATACTATTGATCCTGCGATGATAGAACGTATTGAGGTGATAAGCGGTGCCAATGCAATTCAAGGTATGGGTGCCAGCGGCGGTATTATTAATATCATTACTAAAACACCTGGTGAAAATAACCATCATGTGAGCGCAGGCTTTAGCGCGCCAACCGCAGGGGGAAATGATACACAAAGTTATAAAGCGAGTTATATATTTAGCCAAGAAAAAGATGATCTTAGTATCGTTGCGGGCATTTCAACGCGTAGTACCGGCATGTATCGTGACGGTCACGGTGATTTTGTCGGTGTTGATGGCACGCAAGGTGATACTCAAGACTCAACTAGCCTAGATGTGTTTTTTAAAGCTAAATACCAGTTAGATAATGAGCAAAGCATACACGCAATGCTCAACCACTATAAAATTGAAGGCAAGGGAAATTATGCCGCCATTAAAGGTGATCCCGCTAGCAATCTCCCTACTAGCGCTAAAAAAGGTAATGTTGCGGGTAATACGCCGCGTAACCGTGTAACCACAGCCACTGTTGACTATAACCATAATAATTTGGCAAATGGTCAGTTATCTGTCCAAGTGTTTATGCAAGACTTTGCCGCTATGTATGGCGGCGGTATTTTTGCGACTTTCCAAGATCCAGATTACATTGGTGAACTTTTTGACCAATCGCAAAATAAATCACAAAAATTTGGTAGCCGATTCACGTATGCTAAAGATAATTTAGTTGGCAGCAATTTTGATCTTGTTACTGGCCTTGACTTACTTAACGATGAAACCTATCAGGAACTGGCACAAACAGGCCGTAATTGGGTACCTGAAACCAAATTTACTAATGCAGCGCCTTTCGCGCAATTGCGCTTTGATGGATTTGAAGATTGGACCCTTAACCTTGGCGCACGTTACGAATACGGAAAGTTGAAAATTAATGACTTCACGACCCTAGCCTCATACGGTAGCCAGTTTGTAAAAGGTGGTGACCCTAGTTTTAACGAGTTATTGGGTAACCTTGGTGTGGTTTATAAAGTTACTGATGATTTACGCCTATACGCCAGTTACAGCGAAGGCTTTAGCATGGCTGATGTAGGGCGAGTACTGCGTAGCATTAGCCAACCTGCTTTATCTGTAGAAAGTTTTTTAAACCTTGAACCTGTTATTTCCGACAATCGTGAAATTGGTTTTGAATATTCAAATGATTTATTAAACTTCAAAGCCAGTTATTTTGAGTCGACCTCTAAATTAGGGGCCCGCTTACAACCTAACGCAGATGGTATTTACAGTGTAAAACGTGAGCGGACTGAAATATCAGGCTTCGAGCTTAATGCCCAGTACTACTTAAATGACACCACTACATTTGGAACTAGCTTTGCTGATACGCAAGGTCAATATGATGGTGATGGCGATAATAAAGTAGAAAGCGATTTAGGCGGCAGTAACATTTCACCAACACGTTTAAATTTTTATTGGCAGCAACAATGGTCAAATAATATTGATAGTCGCTTGCAAGTGAGTACCTTATTCGATCGTGACTTTAATACCGGCGGTGAGTTTGATGGTTACACAACGCTAGACTTGTCTGTTAACTATCAAACTGAGCAATTCGGCGCATTTAGTGTGGGTATTGATAACCTTACTGATGAGTTTTATATAACCTATTATGGTCAAACAAATCCATCTGCAACACGTTACTTCTCAGGAACTGGACGTGTTATCAGCGTAAACTGGCAGCTTGGTTTTTAAGCATATACATAACTACTAAATATTAAAAAGAGCACTGCGGTGCTCTTTTTTAATAAATCACAATCTAACACCAATCGGCTTAAATATTTAACCATTCTAACGGACTAAATAAAGCCCTAAATGCGTTAGTAATTTTTCATGTACGACTGCATGGATGCAGGAGGTAGTGCAATGCAGGAGCAATTGCCGAGAACAACTACTACATGTCAAAATTTCTGCCTTGTTATCACTGTATTTATCTTTCGCTATAAATGGTCATTAACTTAACACGATTGGTATAAACGCTTTATCTCCCTCGGATTTTGTGAAATTAAACCCAAGCACCCCAGTAATAAAGTTAACGCCGAGCGACTTAAAACTTACCGCTTAAAGCTTACAGCTCAAATCGCAGGCATTAAAAAAGGCCACCGAAGTGACCTTTTTCTAATAATTAACTTTTAAGTTAATTATTACTCTACGATAGTTGCTACAAAGCGCCTACGTCTAAGGTAATAGCGCCACCTTCACATGACGTAAATCGCAGACATTAAAAAACCCGAGACTATGCTCGGGTTTTTTTAGCATTAATTAGCTAGGCTAACTATTACTCTACAGTAGTTGCTACAAAGCACCTACTGTAGAGTAATAGCGCCACCTTCACATAACGTAAATTTCAGGCATTAAAAAAGGTCACCGAAGTGACCTTTTCTAATAATTAACTTAAACGTTAATTATTACTCTACGATAGTTGCTACAACACCAGCACCTACAGTACGGCCACCTTCACGGATAGCAAAACGAAGACCTTCATCCATCGCGATTGGCGAGATTAGAGTTACA
>NZ_JBISHB010000003.1:0-1502 GCF_045064175.1 Pseudoalteromonas sp. Ld20 | reverse complement strand
ATGTGGACGGGTACTAAGTACGTGGTGATTTACACGCGTGAATATATAACTGAAGAGCCGGATGCGGTAGTTCCGCACGTCCGGATCTGTGTGGGGTCGGCCCAGTAATGGGTCGCTCTACCACGATTGTGTGCTTAGTTAGCTCGTACTGTGTATTTATACAGCTTAATTATATATACTCCGTTTTCATTAAAAGGAGTAGTACAATTATGACATTAAAACACGAAGAAAAAGTCCCTAGCCCAGAAGAATACTGTGACATGCGCGTAAAAGCAGGTTTGTCACCAAAATCTTTAGAAGCTGCCATGATAGGGCTACCAAATACTCTATATGGTATATCAATCAGAGATGATGAAGTGCTCATTGGAATGGGGCGTGTAGTTGGTGACGGGGCATGTAATTTCGAAGTTGTGGATGTAGCTGTAGACCCAAGTTATCAAGGACAAGGGGTGGGCAGAAAAATAATGGAGTATATAGATAACTATTTATCTTCCGTGGCACTTCCTGGCTCTTATGTTTCAATGATTGCAGATGAACCCATCTTCTATGAAAAACTAGGTTATAGGCTCGTGTCTCCGGCGAGTCAAGGTATGACAAAAAAGTTTAATCCGCACACATAACAAGCTGTTAAACAAGGACAAAAAACAGTTGGTTTTGCTCCTTCGTCGCTAATTTTAACCAACTATTTTTTGCCTGTTAACAGGGCGTTATAAAGCACGGAGGCATCGGAGTTTTGGAAACACATTTCGTATTTACTTCTTCTAAAGGACTCATTGAATCCGCAGAATATCTTTTGGCACATACAGAAGATAACGATGTGCTTTTTAATTCTAATAAATACTCATTTATATTGGTTGCGGCGGCTTCATTAGAAAGCTTATTAAACGAAGGTATTGTTTCGTGGGCATTCCAACTGTTTCCTAAGGGTGATCATAAACGACATGCTACAGCCTTCCTCTCAATGAATTTAGGAAAAAAATTAGATACATTAGGTTTTTTGTTATCTTCCGGTAAATTCATTACTGATAATGAAAGCAATGTGTACCAAACATTGATTAGCCTAATAAAGCTTCGGAACGAGGTTGCTCACAGCAAAGACTTTTATAAAGAGGCTGATATAGAGTATGGTGAAGTTGATGAAGATGGTGGTAGAAGCTTTCAGTTACCTTATGATATTTCTAAGTTAATGGATAACCATCCCTTAAGTCTCGAACAGAATAAATGTCAGTATATAGTAGAGTCTCTAAAACATTTAGAAGCTGTTTTAAGTGAAGAAATTGAGCATTCAAAAACAGAGTTGTTCAAAGCTTTATAACAAGGCATTCAAACGGAAAATTTACAGTTGGCTGTTTTTCGTTCCTCAAACATTTTAGCCAACTTATGTGGACTCCCTCTTGTCAACAACAAAAACTTTTAACACAAAGAAATAAATGCATACTTATGTACGAGCTCTAAACTGAGAAGCTATCTCTGGCTCTTTGATATTTACGCGAACTGGTTGT
>NZ_JBISHB010000002.1:0-3414 GCF_045064175.1 Pseudoalteromonas sp. Ld20 | reverse complement strand
AACAACTCCAAGAGGTTGTAATGAAAATTAATACTCGCCCAAGGAAAATACTAAATTATCAGACAGCTGAAGAAGTCTTTATTAATTAGTGATTTAAGGTTTGGTGCACTTGGAACCTGAATTCGGGTCGTTTAGAAAAAGCAAAGATGACACCCACCCTAAAGTTTGATAATTGAATTCAAGAAGAGATAAGTTTTTAGCCCAAAAGAGTAAACTTAGTAGCGCAGTTTTATTTGCTCAATTAAAGTGGCTGTCCAGTTTATTTTTTCCCAAAGAAAGTAAAGTAACAACGAGTGAAGATAGTCCTGGGTATACAGGGCATTTGGAAGATGATGATCTGCAGTTAACTTATATGCAGGCACGATACTATGATCCAGTCATAGGTCGTTTTTATTCGAATGATCCTGTTGGGTATACTGCATCTAACCCAGTAATGTCGTTTAACCGTTACTTATACGTTAATAATAATCCGTACAAATATACCGATCCTAATGGTGAATTTTTAAATTTTGCTGTGAAGTTTGTGGCTGATGTCGCTCTTGGCGCTGCGTTGAACTATGCCGAAACAGGGTCTGTAAATCTAGGTGGCGCTGTAGCAGATGCCGCAGCAGGCGCTCTAAACCCCGCTAAGACTGTTCAGAAAGCTAAGCGGCTAGCTAAGGTGATTAAGGGCGGTTGTAGTTTTACACCTGAGACTATGATTTTGACTAAAGATGGCTATAAAAGCATTATTGAAGTCAACGTGGGTGATATTGTCCTATCCAAGAATGATGAAACAGGTCAAGTTTCATGGAGAGAAGTCACAGATACCTTCAAAGATTGGCATACAGAAACCATTACTTTTACAGTTGTAGATGAGAATGGCGTAGAAGAGTCGATTACCACGACAGCAGAACATCCATTTTATGTAGATAATCAAGGCTGGTTGCCAGCAGGAGATGTATCTGAAGGTACAGTGATATCTGGCCCCAAAGTCGATAATAATATCAGCATTGTTAATATTCAGGTTAATCAAGAACCTCAGTATGCTTACAATTTCACAGTTAATACAGACCATACATACTTTGTTGGTAAGACAAATATGTGGGTCCACAATGCATGTGACTTTTCGAAGGTTCCCAAGTCTCCAACAGGAAGAGGCTCTGCTGCTCCCGGTGACAGAGACCCTAAAAGAACGTACTCTAGAGGGGAAATCAATGAAATGTTGCAAGATCAAGGTGGCAAATGTGCTGGTTGCGGAGAGACTAAATCTTTAAGTGAAGTCGATGGTCATCATGTACAGCGTCACGCAGATGGTGGTCCAACTACGAAAGAAAATGGTGCTGCGCTTTGCAAAGACTGCCATAAAGAAGTACATGCCAAAGAGAAGTAGATTGAATGAATGAAAATGATGCATTAAATACGATAGGTAATGCTATCAAGAGTCACGGTCATTTTGTGTACACCATAAGTGGAGGAAGTTCACCACGTTTTTTATATACCATAGGGTTGCATGAAAAATTTGGTGTGGAACTACTATTTGCCGGTGGAGCTTATTTCTCGGCTCAATTAGCTAAAGACATAGTAGATTGTGCAGCGAAATACTTGATTAACAACCCTAGAGGATCTTCATTTAATGTGGAAAACATATGTGGAACTTTTGAACTGAAAAAAGCAGATGAATCTTGGTCTAAAAGTTTGCCATTGGGAGCTATCGACTATTATAAAGCAGATAAAATCTGTTTGATGCAGATAACTCCTCCAAAGCAATTAATGACAATTGATGTTCCAAATTGTGACTTACCTATGAACGACACAAGTAACAGAGTTTGGTCTTGGTTTGATCGTAGTTACCCAAGTGGGTTACCTAAAAATTGTTCAGCAGTGACAAATTTAGAGGCTCTAAAGGGAGCCGCTGTTACTGAGGCAATGAGGTGGGAAGTTGATCAATGGGAGCTTTTTTCAGGGGCTGGACCAGATGTGAAAAAAGAGGATACAAGAGTGGTTCCGCTGAGTACACTTGTATTGTATGACCCCACATTAGATCCTGTAATGCAGCTTAAAGAAGGAAAAGGGCTTTGGCGCAACGAGGATATGATGTGGAACAACTGGAACTAATTTAAATAATAATCATTTCAATGTTTTGAATCCAAAGCCTCGCACTCATGAGGCTTTTTGTTTTTTGGCATCAAGGGGCTTTATTTTTGGCTGCATTTGAAGCCAAAGGGGTTGAAAATTAGCCTCGGATTCTATCGATTGAAGGTTTGCTCTATCAGTTTTGTTGATTTCAAAGGTTCAGTGGCTCAATTAAAATAAAAAGGACACCCAGTGCGCCGAGCTAAATCGGTAGAAGATTGGAGGTGAAAGTCCTCTGCTTGGTAAGGCTCAGCAAGCCGCCAAGACCCCGAGTCATGAGCTTTGCATCGTAAGGTGTCGAGTTAAGCGTTGACAGGGGAAACCATAGGCGAAGTATTGAGCTGCGAAATCATATTTAAGAGCGCCGACCTAGTTGGGTGAAAGGGAAGGCAATATGATGTTTAACGTTATACCGCGAGAGGGTAAGGCAAGTTAAACATTGGCTCTTCGCAGTCATAGACCTTATGCATGTGGCAATGTCTTTTATGCGGAACTCGGGAGATCCAACGCGGTTGCTTGTTTCTACAAGCAGTTTATTGGGAAGCCGATTAGGCGTAGCCAATAGATAGCACAAGCTGTGCGTTCAACGTTGGAAGTCAGACAGACTCATAGTAGCAAAGAAGCTAGCGAACAAAACGTTGACGAAATTGGCGTAGCGGAGCAAGTGGAGCGAAGGGGACTGACAAAGAGAAAGTCATTCAACAGGAGTAAGACCATGACACAGAGCATGGAAGGATTGCTACCTCGTTTGGATCGGCTAGGGGAAGCAGCAAAGCGCAATAAATCGCTGCAATTCGATAACCTATTTCATCACATCAATTTGGCACTGCTGCATAAGGCGTTTAGTCATCTGAATAAGCGAGCGGCCAAGGGCGTTGATAATGTCGGATGGTTTGAGTATCAAGTAAACGCGACCACAAGACTGGCCTCATTACATCAAAGGCTACAAGCTGGGTGTTACAAGGCAAAGCCTGTTAAGCGAATATGGATACCCAAAGCTGACGGTACTCTACGGCCTATTGGCGTTACGTCCATTGAAGATAAAATTGTTCAACAAGTAGTAGTTTGGCTATTAGAGCCAATCTACGAAGTCGATTTTCTAGGTTTTAGCTATGGCTTTCGACCTAATCGCAATCAACATCAAGCATTAGACGGAACCCGAATTCGGGTTGCCCGAATTCATTATGCAAGTGCACCACTGACCATAACCCACCAATAAATATGACATTCTGAAATATTTGCTAATGTAGTAAGTGCGACCAAACTCATTATCGAGGGAATTCAGAATGTCTTACGAAC
>NZ_JBISHB010000001.1:0-1102 GCF_045064175.1 Pseudoalteromonas sp. Ld20 | reverse complement strand
ATGTGGACGGGTACTAAGTACGTGGTGATTTACACGCGTGAATATATAACTGAAGAGCCGGATGCGGTAGTTCCGCACGTCCGGATCTGTGTGGGGTCGGCCCAGTAATGGGTCGCTCTACCACGATTGTAGCTAAATTATAACTGTCGTGCCGCTGTCGGGTGTATTTCGTAGCCGCCAACAGTGTTTGTAAGTTAAGTTTTCCTCACAGATGGACGAGGGTATTTTATGATAGTTAAAAAATTACGAGAGAAACGGAACTGGTCTCAAGAGCAACTTGCAATAATGTCTGGTTTGAGTACCAGAACAATTCAACGAATTGAAAGTGGCAATAAAGCCAGTCTTGAATCTCTTAAATCACTCGCCTCTGTTTTTGAAATTGATATTTCTAAACTAAAAGAGGAAATTATAGTGATAGACAAAAATTCAGAATCATGGAAATCAGAGTCACCCTTTATAAGGTGGTTTTTCTGGGGAGTTAAAGCAAGAAAACAGGTATTAAGCATGGAGTTCCTTTGCTTAACTCTTGGAGTCTTATCATGGGTTATTAAACCTGATATTTTTGCTACTCCCGCATTCTTTTTAATGGCTTATATTTTTGCAACAATGAAATATTATATTGATCGCAAAAAGCATTGGTAAATTAGCTACATAACAAGCAATTAAAGCGGGACTTTTTACAGTTTGCTCGGTTCCGCTTCGCTTCACAATATTAGCAAACTATTAAAAAGCCCCTTAATGTGGGCGTTGAGGTTGTAGAATTACTCTTTTTAGGAACTGGTTCTGCACATTTGACTTGATTGCTTTTTAACCTTGAATCCACTGGGTTACTGTGATCTAATAGATATTATTCACCCACGGTAAACTGTTATGGCCAACTACAAGCCTGACTTATC
Organism: Pseudoalteromonas sp. Ld20; assembly: GCF_045064175.1. Classification (NCBI taxonomy): domain Bacteria; kingdom Pseudomonadati; phylum Pseudomonadota; class Gammaproteobacteria; order Alteromonadales; family Pseudoalteromonadaceae; genus Pseudoalteromonas; species Pseudoalteromonas sp. Ld20. The sequence continues at coordinate 206 of NZ_JBISHB010000001.1, read as the reverse complement.
CTGCCAAAATAAATTCATTCCTATCAATTTTTCTGAGCAAATCCTGCCAGGCACATTTGAGTATGCGCTTTGTTATATTCCCTCTCTGTCAGACTAGTTGTCGCGCTTAATATTTAACCATTAAATAGAGGGTGTGGAGTAACAATGAAACATTATTCAGCGCAAAGCAAAGAGTCGGCTCTTCAGAAGATGATGCCTCCAAATAA